>CAZMQP010000098.1:0-8275 GCA_964568385.1 uncultured bacterium | reverse complement strand
AGTCTAGCATCGGCGGCCGTGCCACGGCTGTCAGGACCGCGTCAGTCCTCGAGCCAGCCATCCCGCAGCCGGACGACCCGGCGGCCGAAGGCGGCGCAGTCCTCGGAGTGCGTCACCTGGACGATGGTCATCCCGGCGTCGTTGAGCCGCCGGAACAGCGCCATCACCTCGCGGGCCTGGTCGGAGTGCAGGTTGCCTGTCGGCTCGTCGGCGAGCAGCAGCCGCGGCTCGCCGATCACGGCGCGCGCCACGCCCACCAGCTGCTGCTGGCCGCCCGAGAGCTGGCGCGGATGCAGCCCCGCTCGCGCCGCGAGGCCGAAGCGATCGAGCGTCTCGGCCACGCGCGCCTGCCGCTCAGGCCGCGGCAGGTCGCGATAGCCGAGGGGCACTTCGAGGTTCTCGGCCACGGTGAGGTCCTCGAGCAGATGGTGGCTCTGGAACACGAACCCGACCAGCTCGTTGCGGAGCCGAGCCCGCGCACGCGCATCGAGTTCGTGCACCGCCACGCCCGCGAGGTGGTAGCGCCCCTCCCAGTCGGCGTCCTGAAGGCCGAGCAGGTGGAGCAGCGTGCTCTTGCCGGCGCCCGATGGCCCCATCACCGAGATGAACTCTCCCGGCTCGATCGCGAGGCCGATGCGGCGGAGTACGTGGAAGCGGCCGGCGCCGTGATCGAAGCTCTTCTCGACGCCCTCGAGCCGCACGAGCGGCATGCCGGGCGGCAGCTCGGCGGGAGCGATGCGGGGTCTCGATTGCGCGAACATGGCGCTCCTCCGCTAGTCCGACCGCAGCGCGATCATGGGGTCCACGCGCGTCGCGCGCATCGCCGGAACGAGCGAGGCGGCGACCGCGCTCGCCACCAGGATCACCGACACCACCGCGAAGGTGGGCGGATCGGTGGGGCTCACATCGAACAGCACGCTCGCCATGAAGCGCGTGACGCCGAAGGCCGCGGCCAGCCCGATGCCCGATCCGAGCACGGTGAGCCGCATGGCGTCACCCAGCACCATGCGCAGGACCGAGGCGCGCTCCGCGCCGAGCGCCATGCGGATGCCGATCTCCTGGGTGCGCTGCGCCACACTGTAGGCCATGACGCCATAGAGACCGACCGCCGCGATGATCAGGGCGATCACCGCGAACACCGCCATGAGCGAGGCGAAGAGCCGCCGCATCCAGAACGAGAAGTCGGTGTGCTCCTTGAATGTGCGCACATCGAGCAGCGGCAGGTCGGGCAGCAGCTCGCGCACGGCCGCGCGCATCGGAGCCGCGAGCGCGGCCGGGTCGCCGTCGCCGCGGACGATCCAGTGGAGCCACTGGTCGGGCTCCTGACGGTGCGGCAGGAACAGCGTGCGGATGTGGTCGCCCCCCTCGAGGTTGATCGGGATGTCCTGCACCACGCCCACCACCTCGCGCCAGCCGTGTTCGCGCTCATCGCGCAGCGTCTTGATGCGCTTGCCGACCGGGTTCTCGCCGGGCCACAGCGCCTTGGCGAGCGCCTCATTGACGATGGCCACCGGCTGCGAGCCGGGGCCGTCGGCGTCGGTGAAGTCGCGGCCCTGCCTCATGCCCCAGCCGAGTGCTTCGAACGACTCGGGGTAGACGGCCACGTGGTAGGTCTGCAGCGCATGGTCCGCGTCGATGTGGACTCCGCGGTCGATCATCACGCGGTTGCCATTGCCGCTGCGCCCCATGGGCAGCAGCGTCGTGAGGCTGGCCTGGCGCACGCCCGGGATCGCACGCACCCGTGTCATCAACTGGTCGGCCGTGACGCGCCGCGCCGAGTCATCGGGGAAGCTCGCCACCGGCAGGATCAGCCCCGCAGTCAGCACGTGCTCGGTGTGCAGCCTTTTGCCCTGCTCGGACAGCTTCATGAAGCTGCGCAGCATGAGTCCGGTGCCGATCAGCAGCACGATCGACAGGGCCACCTCGGCCACGATGAGCGCGCTGCGGAACCGCTGGCCGCTCGCAGCCGTGCCCGACTGGGCATTGCCCTCGCGCAGCTTCTGGGCCAGACGGCGGTCGGTGGCGTGCAGGGCCGGGGTGATCCCGAACACGATCGCCGCCAGCATCGTGACGCCCACCGTGTAGAGCACCACGGGCGCGTCGATGGGGAAGTCCATGTAGAAGGGCTTCTCCATGGGGATCGCGGCGATCCAGAGTTGATTGCCCCATAGGGCCAGCATCACGCCCGCCGCTGCCCCGAGCAGTGCGAGCACCACGCTCTCGGTGAAGAGCTGGCGCACGATTCGGCCGCGGCTGGCGCCGAGCGCCATGCGCACGCCGATCTCGCGTCGCCGCGCCGCTGTGCGCGCGAGCATCAGGTTGGCCACATTGGCGCACGCGATCAGGAGCACGAACACGACCGCGGTGAGCACGATGTACATGAGCGGCCGCGGGCCGGTCACGAACGCCTCCTGGTAACCGGTCACCCTGGACTCGATGCCCTTGAGCTTCTCGGGGTGCTCACGGCGGAGCTGCTCGTAGAGCGCGGCCACCTCGGCCGCCGCCTGCTGCCGGGACACGCCGGGCTTCAACCGTGCGGCGGTCGTGGCCAGCTGGTCCTCGCGTCCCTCGACGTCCGTCGGATCGGGGGCGAGCGGGATGTAGAAGTCCTGGATCTCGGGCCAGCGGAAGCCCTCGGGCGCCACGCCGACGATCGTGCGCACCAGCCCATTCATGCGCAACGTGCGCCCAATCACGTCGGGCGAGCCGCCGAAGCGCTCCTGCCAGATGCGGTGACTGATGATCACCGACGACCAGTTCTGGCCACGGACCGCCTCGTCGGGCGTGAAGTTGCGGCCAAGGACCGGCTGGATGCCGAGCGCGGGCAGCAGCGACGGACTGATGTTGGCGCCGAAGAACCGTTCGGGGTCGCGATCGATCACGACGAGGGCGTTGATGTCGTAGAACGCGCCCACGTGTTCGAAGGACCTGGCACGCGCCGCCACATCGACGTAGTTGAGATAGGACAGGCCACTCGGATCGCTTCCCTGCTGGCGATTCTGCTCCTGGATCATCAGGACACGGTCGAACTCGGGCAGCGGCCACGGCCGCCACAGCACGCCGTAGACCATGGAGAACACCATCGCATTGACGCCGATGCCGAGGGCCATGACCGCCACCACGACCGCGGTGAAGCCCGGGCTGCGGCGAAGTGAGCGGATGGCGTAGCGCAGATCCTGGATGAGCGTGTCCATGGGGCCTCCTAGTCCTGCCGCAATGCGGTCATGGGATCGATACGGGTAGCGCGCGCGGCGGGCAGCCAGGCCGCGACCAGCGAACTGGCGGCGAGCACGACGGTGACCGTGACGAAGGTGGGCGGATCATCCGGCCGCACGCCGAACAGCATGCCCGCCATGAAGCGGGTGAGCGCGTACGCCGCCGCGAGTCCCACCCCGAGCCCCAGCACGGAGAGCCGCATCGCCTGCAGGACGACCATGGCCTGTACGCGGTCGCGGGCCGCTCCCAGCGCCATGCGGATGCCGATCTCCCGGGTCCGCTGCGCGACGGAGTAGGCCATCACCCCGTAGATCCCGACCGCCGCGATCACCAGCGCCAACGCCGAGAAGATGCCGAGCAGCCACGCGTAGAGCCGCTCCTCCCAGAGCGAGTGCCGCAGGTGCTCCACGAGGGAGCGCGACTCGTAGAAGGGCAGGTCCGGATCCCGGGCGCGCAGCAGCTGCCGCACTTCGCCCCCCAGCGTGCCGAGGTCGCCCTCCGATCGGATCGCCCAGATGAGCGTCTGCACCGGCTGCTGCGCGTGCGGCAGCAGCAGTTCTCCGTTGTCGCGCCCGCGGCTCACATGCTGGCGGGCGTCCGCGACGAGCCCCACCACCGTGGTGAAGACCGAATCGTCGCTCGAGAAGCGGAACCGCCTGCCGATGGGATCCTGTCCGGGCCACAGCGTGCGCGCCGCGCGCTGGGAGATGAGCGCCACCGGCATGCGCGTGCTGTCGTCGGACGCCTCGATGCCCCGCCCCCGGATCAGGCTGAGCCCAACCGCACCGATGTAGCCGGGCGTTGCGACATTGACCGCCACCATCGGCAGGTCGCGCGCGCCCGGGGCATCGACGCCCTCACGATGGAGGGTCCTGCTCGACCTCGAGCGGCCCAGATGGAGGTTCGCGACGCCGCCCGCCGCCCGCACGCCGGGCAGCGCGCCGAGCGCGGTCTCGAACTCCCGGAAGAACGCGGTCCTCTGTTCGTTGGCCGGATACACGGCCACGGGCAGGGTCACCGCACCCGTCAGCACGCCATCGGCGGCCAGCGCCCGGCGCTGGCTGGCCAGGTTCATGAACGATCTCACCATGAGCCCCGAGCCGACCAGCATGAGCACCGCGATGGCGATCTCGCTCACGACGAGCGCGTGCCGCAGCCGGCGGCGGCCGGGGCTGTCGCCCGAGCCCGAGGTCCCCTCGCGCAGGGGCGTGATGAGGTCGCTGCGGCTGATCTGCAGCGCCGGCAGCAAGCCCGCGAGGATGCCGGACGACATCGCGATCGCGGCCGTGACCCGCATCACCCGGGCGTCCACCTCGAACCGCATCCAGAACGGGAACTCCACCGGGATCGATGCGAACGTGATCTCGAGGCCCCACTGCGCCACGAACCAGCCGCCCAGGCCGCCGGCGACGGCGAGCAGCACGCTCTCGGTGAGGAGCTGGCGCACGATGCGCCCACGGCCCGCCCCGAGCGCCATCCGTACGCCCAGTTCCCGAACACGGCCGGTGGCGCGCGCGAGCGTGAGGTTGGCCACGTTGGCGCAGGCGATGATGAGCACGAACAGGACGGCGAGCGAGAGCATGATCATCATCGGCCGGATGTCGCGCACCAGCGACTCGCTGTACACGGTGGCCCCGAGCGTCGTGCGCTCATGCGTGTCGGGGAAGTCCATGGCCAGCCGGTTCCCGAGGGCGCGCAACTCGGCATCGGCCTCCGCGGCCGTGCGCCCGGGCGCGACGCGTGCGATCACGTCGAGGTAGCGGGCGCCGCGCTCCTCGGGCTTCGCCTCCATCGCCAGCGGGATGTACATGTCGGCGACCTCCGGGAACCGGAAGCCCTCGGGGAGCACGCCGACCACCGTGCGCACCCGCCCGTTCATCCGGAGCGAGCGGCCGAGGACGCCGGGGTCGGCGCCGAAGCGGTCCCGCCAGATGCGATGGCCGAGCACCACCGACTCGTACTGCGCGCCCGGCACGCCCTCCTCGGGCGTGAACCAGCGACCGAGCAACGGCTGGACGCCCAGCACCTCCAGCAGGCCCGGTGAGGCGAAGGCCGACTGGAAGCGCTCCGGGTCCTCGCCGATCGTCAGGTAGAGCATGCTCTCGGTGTACGCCGCCACGCTCTCCAGCGACCGCACGCCGGCCTGGATGTCGGCGACGTCGGACTCCGAGAGCTCCTCGTCGCGGTCGCCCTCGCGCAGACACTCCAGACGCACGATGCGCTCGGGCTCCGGGAACGGCAGCCGGTGCAGGAGGATGCCCTGGACCACCGTGTAGATCATGGCGTTCACCCCGATGCCCAGCGCCATCATCCCGATGACGAGCAGCGAGAATCCGGGGGCGCGGCGCAGCGACCTCAGCGCGGCGCGGATGTCGAGCCACCATGCGTGCATGTGGAGCCTCCTAGTCGTGGCGCAGGGCGGTGACGGGGTCGATGCGGGTGGCGCGGTGCGCGGGCAGCCATGTGGCCAGAAGCGCAGCCGCCGCGAGCAGGAGCAGCACCGCGCCCAGCGCCACGGTTTCGCCCGGCGGCACACCGTGCAGGAGCCCGCGCACGAGCTGGCCCACCGCCAGCACGCCCGCGAGGCCGATCGCGAGGCCGGCCGCCGCGAGCCTCACGCCCTCGCCCATCACCAGCTTCATCACGTCGTCCCGCGTCGCCCCGAACACCATGCGCAGACCGATCTCGCGAGTGCGCTGGCTGATCGAATAGGCCACCACCCCGAAGAGCCCGAAGGTGGCCAGGGACAGCGCCAGCAGCCCGAGCGCACCGAACACGAGGCTCGCCACGCGCACCGGCAGCAGCGCCACGCCGAGGTGCCGCGCCATGCTCATGGCATCGAACACGAGCACGTCGGGATCGCGCCCGCGCGCGGCCTCGGCGATCACCTGCGCCAGCACTTCGGCGTCGCCGCCACCCCGGGCCACCAGCGTGAGCGCCTGCTCGCCTTCCTGGGCCAGCGGCACATAGAGGAACGGTCGCGGGTCCTCGGAGAGTGCGCGCGTGCTGGAAGTGGCCACGACGCCCACGATGGTCACCCACGGCCCCTGCCCCGACACATCCCAGTTGAGGCGCTTGCCGACCGCGTCCTGGCCCGGCCAGTGCGCTTGCGCGTAGGCCTCGTTGACGATCGCGACGAGCGGCGCGCTGTCGCGGTCGGCCGCACTGAAGTCGCGGCCACCGAGGAGCCGAATGCCCACGGTGCGGAAGTACCCCGGCCCGACGAGCTGGAAGCCCACTTCGGGGATGCGGCCGTCGTTCACCGTCTCGCCCTCGGCGATCACGCCGCGCGACGACCAGCCGAGCCCGAGGGGGACCTGATCGGTGAGGGCCACCGCTTCGACGCCGGGCCGGCGCCGGAGCGCGTCGGCGACATCCTCCGCGAACCGCCGGCCGGCGGGCAGCGTGTAGCCGCTGAGCGGCAGGTCGAGCGAGGCCATGGCGATGCCGTCGATGTCGAAGCCCGGGCTCAGCGTCTGAGCGCGCACCAGCGCGCGCAGGAACAAGCCGGCGCCGCCGAGCAACACGAGCGTGGTGGCGAGCTGCACCACCACCAGCGCCCGGCGGAGCCGGGAACGCCGCGTCGTGGTCTGGCCGCCGTCGCGCACGCCCCGCAGCAAGCCGCGCTCGGTGATCTGCAGCGCCGGTGCGAGGCCGAACAGCAGGCTGGTCACGAGCCCGAGGGCGACGGCGAAGCCGAGCACGCGCAGGTCGGGCTGCAGTTCGAACGATACGGGCACGGGGATCGGCGGCTGGAACCGGGTGAGCAGGCGGCAGAGGAAGTGGGCCACCGCGAAGCCGGCGAGCGCTCCTCCGAGCCCGATGAGGCCGCTCTCGACGAGCAACTGCCGCATCAGGCGGCCGCGCCCCGCGCCGAGCGCGGCCCGCACCGAGAGTTCCTGGCGGCGCGCCTCGCCGCGCGCGAGCAGCAGGCTCGCGACATTGGCGCAGGCCACCAGCAGCACCAGCGTGATGACGCCGAACAGCATGCCGAGGAAGCCGAGCACGACACCCTTGGCCGCAGGGAACACCCGGCCCTCGCTCTCCGAGATCACGCTCACGAACCGCCCGCTGTCGGCCGGGAACTCGCGCCCGAGCGCCTGGGTGATGCCATTGAGCTCGGCCTGAGCCTGCGGACGCGTCGCGTCCTTGGCGAGGCGCCCCCACGCCATCAGCCAGCGGCCGCCGCGGTTGTCCATGTCGCGGCGGGAGGGCTCGAGCAGATCGGCGGTGGTGATGGGCACGTAGACGTCCGGGACGAGCGGCGGCAGCAGACCGGAGAAACCGGCCGGCGCCACGCCGATGATGCGGAACGGCTGGCCGTTGACACGCACCTCGCGCCCCACCACGGCGGGATCGGCGGCGAACCTGCGCCGCCAGAACCGCTCCCCGAGCACCGCGACTCGCGACGGGCTGGCGAGGTCGTCGTCCCCGCGGCCGATCAGCCGGCCCGCGCTCGCCGGGCGCTGGAGCAGTCCGAAGTAGCTGCCCGACACCATGGCGCCGAGCACGCGCTCGGCACGGTCGCTCGTGGCCAGGCTCAGCGGCCGCGGCGCCTCGACCGCGAGGTGGGTGAGCGTGCGCGTGCGGCGCTCGTGATCGACGAAGCCGGGGTAGGAGAACACTCCCCACGGCTGGCCATCGGACTCACTCTGGTAGACGCGCACCAGCCGTTCGGGCTCAGGCGCTCCGGTGCCGCGAAGCACGAAGGTGTCCACGACCGTGAAGAGCGCCGCGTCGGCGCCGATGGCCAACCCGAGCGAGGCCACCGCGATCGCGGTCACCGTCTTGTGACGGATCAGCGACCGCCATGCGTCGCGAAGGTCGTGCACCAGTCCCTCGGCGGCGCGCATGTCATCCCTCCGCGCGCTGGTCGTCGACCACGCGGCCGTCGAACAGGTGGATGGTGCGATCGGCGTAGCGGGCGAAGCGCGGGTCGTGCGTGACCATGCAGATCGTCGATCCCATGCCGTGCAGGTCCTTGAGCAGGTCCATCACCGCATCGCCGTTCGAGGAATCGAGGTTCCCGGTGGGCTCGTCGGCGAGCAGGATCTCGGGC
>CAZMQP010000097.1:0-8405 GCA_964568385.1 uncultured bacterium | reverse complement strand
GCGCCGCGTCGCCGCGCACCCCCGCGAGCCCGGCGCCGAGCACCACCACCGGCCGGCCGCGCCGGGCGGCCATCCAGGCCGCCAGTTCGGCGATCGGCGTTCCCGGCCGCTCGGTGTGGCCCTCCCAGACACGCTCGGCCTCGCTCACCGGGGGGACGAAGTCGGTCCAGCCGTCGCGCGGGTCGAAGGCGAGCACGGCGCCGGCGTGGGCGTGGCCGGCGAGCCAGAGGTACTCGGGGTGGGCGAGGAAGGGGTAGGTCTGGTCGGCGCCGCCGGGGACGCCGATCGGTTCGCCCGAGGCGACGAGCACGATCTCGCTCTCGAGGGCCCAAGCGGCGGCGGCCCGCGCGCGGCGGGTCTCGGTCGGGACGGTCATGCGGCGCAGCCTAGCCCGCGCGGCGGGGCGGGAGCCAGTCGCGGTGCGGGTCTCGATTCCCCCGCGCCGGGTGCGAATCGGCTAGAGTGCGCCGCCATGCCTCTGAACCCCGGCACCCGCCTTGGTGCCTACGAGATCCTCGGCGCCCTGGGCGCCGGCGGGATGGGCGAGGTGTACCGCGCCCGTGATCCGCGCCTCGGCCGCCATGTGGCCATCAAGCTGCTGCCCGAGGCCTTCGCCGCCGACCCGGAGCGCCTTGCACGCTTCGAGCGCGAGGCGCGGCTGCTGGCGGCGCTCAACCACCCGAACGTCGCCATCCTGCACGGCCTGGAGACCGATGGTCCGCACCGGTTCCTGGTGATGGAACTGGTCGAGGGCGGCTCGCTGGCGCAGCGGCTGGCCGCGGGCCCCCTGCCGATGGCCGAGGTGGTGGACATCGGGCGGCAGGTCGCGACCGCGCTCGAGGCCGCCCACGAGGCCGGCATGGTCCACCGCGACCTCAAGCCCGGCAACATCATGGTCACGCCCGACGGCGTCGCCAAGGTGCTCGACTTCGGGCTGGCGAAGGGGCCGGTCGGCTCGGCGAGCGACATGAGCCTGTCCATGTCCCCGACGCAGACGTACTCGGCCACCATCGGAGGCGCCATCCTGGGCACCGCCGCCTACATGAGCCCCGAGCAGGCGCGCGGCAAGCCGGTGGACCGGCGCACGGACATCTGGGCCTTCGGCTGCGTGCTGTACGAGTGCCTCACCGCCCAGCGCGCCTTCGAGGGCGAGACGGTCTCCGACATGATCGCGGCGATCCTCAAGAGCGACGTCGCGTGGGACGCGCTGCCCGCCGACACGCCGCCGGGCCTGCGGCGTCTGCTCGCTCGCTGCCTGGAGCGCGATCCGCGCCAGCGCCTGCGTGACATCGGTGAGGCGCGGCTGATCCTGGAGGGCTCCCTCGCGGCGCCGGCGCAGGAGTCCGTGGGGGCCACGGGCGCTCGCGCCGGAGTGCCGCTGCCCGTGGCGGTGGGCGCGGCGCTGCTGCTGGCCGCCTTCGCTGCGGCCGGGGCGTGGTGGCTGCGGCCGGCACCGGAGGCGCCGACCACGTGGAGCGATCTGGTCCCGCCCCCCGAGTTCCGTCCGCTCATGGGTCCCGGCGGCAACATGGCGCTGTCGCCGGATGGCCAGCAGGTGGCGTTCCTCGCCTCGGACACCGTCGGCGTGAGGCGGCTGCTGGTGCGCGATCTGAGCACCGGAGGGGTGCGCGTGGTGGACACGCAGGGCGACCCCTCCTATCCCTTCTGGTCCCCCGATGGCGCGAGCCTCGGCTACTTCAGGGAGGGCCGCCTGCATCGGATCGATCTGGAGGGCGGAGCGGGCAGCGCCCTCGCGGACGCCCCCGAGGGCCGTGGCGGCGCCTGGAGCCGGAACGGCGACATCGTGTTCGCGCCCTCGTCGCGCGGCGGTCTGAGCCTGGTGCGAGCCGCGGGCGGCGAGGTGCGGGTGCTGATCCCCGACTCGCTGGCCGAGGGCTGGCGGTTCCCGCACTTCCTTCCCGACGGCCGGCATCTGATCGCCGCCCGCTTCGACAGCACGGCCAGCAGGATCCGGCTCGAGCGCCTGTCGCTGCGAGATGGTGCGCGCCGGGCGCTGGCCCTCGGGGACGGCATCATGGGCAACACCGCATTCGTCGACGGGCATCTGTTCTTCGTCCAGGCCGGAGCCCTCAAGGCGCGGCGGTTCGACCCGGCGACGGCCGAGTTCCGCGGCGAGGCGCAGACGCTGGCCTCGCAGGTGGTGAGCTCGCACTCGCGCGGGCGTGCGGACTTCGCCGTGGGTGGGGCCGGGACGATCCTCTACCGTGCCGGGTCGGACGGCGGCCCGGATGAGGTCGTGATCCGCGACCGGAACGGCCAGGTCGTCGATCGCATGGCCGGCACGATGCCGCTGGAGGACCTGGATCTCTCACGCGACGGACGCACGGTGCTGGTGGCGGGGGTCAACGCCCAGCGCAACGAGTCCTCGATCTGGCGCTTCGACCTCGCCCGGGGCACGCGCACGCGTCTGACGTTCCCGACGTCGGGTTTCTGCGACGACCCGGCCCTGTCGGCGGACGGTCAGCGCGTGGCGTTCGCGGAACGCGCCAGCGTCCGCACCATCGCGGCCACGGGCGCCGGGGGCGAGACCGTCGTGCTGCGGCGACCGTGGGACGCGCTGGTGGCGCAGTGGTTCCCCGACGGGCGTTCGCTGCTGTTCACCTCCCCGGACACCCTCGGCGACCGCGGCCGCCGCCACGACATGTTGTGGCGGCTCGACCTCGAGAGCGGGGAACCGAGCGCGCTGCTGGCGTCCCCCTCGGGCGCCATCCGCCAGCCGCAGCTCTCACCCGATGGTCGCTGGCTGGCCTACAGCGCCCAGGCCGAGCGCTTCGAGGTGTTCGTGCAGGACTTCCCCGCACTCTCCGGACGCTGGCAGGTCTCGAACCGAGGCGGTGCGATGATGCGCTGGCGAGGGGACGGCCGCGAGATCTTCTACCTCGACTACGACGGGGCGATGAATGCGGTGCCCATCGAGCCCCGTGGCCCCGGGCTGGAGTTGGGAACGCCCCAGAGCCTCTTCACGACGGAGTTGAGCCCCTCTCACCTGAGCAACCGGGGCTTCTCCTTCGGGGTGAACGCCGCGGGGGACCGCTTCGCGCTCATCGAGCCGCTCCGATCGTCGGACGCCACCTCGCCCTGGGTGCTGGTGCGAGGCTGGCGGCCGCGCTGAGCGAGGCGGCCGCCAGCTTCTCGTGGCATCCGGGCGTCACGCCCCGCGCTTGGCCGACGGCCCCGGCGCGCAGGTGCGCCACCCGAATGGAAGGTAGGCCGGGCACGTGCCCACGGCGGAGGTCGCGAGTGGGATGAGGCCGAGGGCGCCCCACCACGACTGATAGGCGAACCCCGCCCCGATGATGGCGAGGCCGAGCACGGCTCGGAGGATGCGGTCGAGCGAACCCATGTTGCGTGTCATGCGGCACCTCCTCTGGATGGAGCCGGAAGCGGCGAGCGGGCCCCTGCCCGCGTCCTCGCCCTTCCCACGGATGGGATGCGCCGATGGCCGTGCGGGTGCCTTCGAACGCGCCGGGTCGGGCCGGTCACCCGAGGAGTGACGCGGGCCTGACGTCGCGGACGCGCGGCTGTCACGCCTGCGGCGGGCCGCCGTATCATGGCCCCTCGCGCTCCGGGGATCCGCCCGGGCGAGTGACCCGGAGGAGGGACGCATGTCGTCGATGAGCCACACCGCCACGCTGGCGGGGGGATGCTTCTGGTGCCTGGAGGCCGTGTTCGAGCGGCTGGCCGGCGTGGACGATGTGACCAGCGGCTACATCGGGGGCCATGTCCCGCGGCCCAGCTACCGCGACGTGTGCACCGGCGCCACCGGCCATGCCGAGGCCGTGCGCATCACCTTCGACCCGGCGAGCATCACCTACCGCGAACTGCTCGAGATCTTCTTCGCCTTCCACGACCCGACGACGCGCGACCGCCAGGGGCCCGATGTGGGCTCGCAGTACCGCTCGGCGATCTTCCCGCACTCCGACGAGCAGCGGGCCGAGGCCGAGGCGGTCATCGCCGACCTCACGGCGAGGGGCGTGTTCCCGGCCCCGATCGTGACCACCATCGAGCCGCTCGGACCCTGGTTCGAGGCCGAGGCGGACCACCAGGACTACTACCGGGCCAATCCCGACCAGCCCTACTGCCGCGCGATGGTGGCTCCCAAGGTGGCCAAGTTGCGCCAGTCCTACGCGTCACGGCTGCGTGAAGAGGGGGCGCCCCGGAGTTGAGGGGTTGCGCCCGGGGGACTCCGGCCCCGATACTGCACGCACCCCGGGTGAGCGTCCGCAGCGCAGGGACGTCGCCGAGCCGGTCGAGGACGCCCTCGGCCCATGGGATCCGGGGCCCGAAAGTCGTTGCACCGCACGCCGTTGCAGATCTGGCGTCGCGACACACCGGAGAACCACTTGTCCTCACATGCCTGTCCCGCCGGCCTCCTGGCCGGCAACCCGCGCGGCTGCCCGCGCGCCGAGTCGTCCACTTCCCCCGCTTCGCCCGGCTCGCCCAGCTCGCCCAGTGCCCTTCGCATGGCCGCCTCGCTCGCCGGATGGCCCCATGCCGGCACGCTCTGAGGTGACGACCGCCGTGGAAGCCTCCGACCGCTCCACCCCGCGCCCGGCCGAGGGGCTGACGTTCGCCGATCTCGGTCTGCCCGAAGCCGTCCTCAAGGGCGTGCTGGCCGCCGGCTACGGCAATCCGACGCCGATCCAGGCCCGCGCCATCCCGATGATCGACTCCGGCGACGACCTGGTCGCCGCCGCGCAGACCGGCAGCGGCAAGACCGCCGCCTTCCTGCTCCCCGTGCTCTCGCGCCTCATGCGCGGCCGCCGCGGGCTGCGCACGCTCATCCTGGTGCCGACGCGCGAACTGTGCGCCCAGGTCGAGCTCAGCGCCCGCAAGTACTCGCGCTTCACGCCGCTCAAGACCACCGCCGTTTACGGCGGTGTGGCGATCGCCCCGCAGGAGCGCAAGCTCCGCGACGAGGGCGTGGACCTGCTGGTCGCCACCCCGGGCCGGCTGCTCGACCTGCACAACCGCCAGTCGGTCGCGTTCGACGACATCGAGGTGCTGATCCTGGATGAGGCCGACCGCATGGTGGACATGGGATTCGCCCCCGATCTCAAGCGGATCCTGCGCCTGCTTCCGAAGGACCGCCAGACCCTGATGTTCTCGGCCACCATGCCGCCGGGGCTCAATGAGGTCGCCCGCCAGGCGCTCAAGCAGCCGCAGCGGCTGCAGGTGTCGCCGCCGAGCCGCCCCGCCGCCAGCATCGAGCAGCGCGTCTACTTCGCGCCCAAGGCCTACAAGGCCGAACTGCTCGAGTCGCTGCTCGACGAGCTGCCGGACCACACCGCCATCGTGTTCACGCGCACCAAGCACGGCGCCGACCGGCTCGCTCGGCGGCTGCAGCGCTCCAAGCGCGCCCTCGACGTGATGCACGGCGATCGCAGCCAGAGCCAGCGCGAGCGCGCGCTGCGCGACTTCAAGAAGGGCCGCATCTCGGTGCTGGTGGCGACCGACATCGCCTCGCGCGGCATCGACGTCGAGGACATCTCGCACGTCATCAACTTCGACGTGCCGGCGACGCCCGACGACTACGTGCACCGCATCGGCCGCACCGGCCGCATGCACGCGACCGGCACGGCGTACACGCTGGTGAGCCCGGAGGAACTGGGCGAACTGGCCGCCATCGAGCGCGTGCTGGGCCACCCGGTGCCGCGCGCCAAGGGGCACGGTCCCGCGGGCGGGGCGCCCGCCCCGGCGGCTCGTCCCGCCTCGCACGCGCGCGCCTCGGCGCCGCTCCATCACCCGCAGCATGCGCACATCCCGGACGCCGTGCGGGAGCTGGCGCCCTCCGATCCGAGCGTGCACCACCCGCCGGCCGAGCCGGCCGACGAGAAGCCCTCGTTCGGCCGCCAGCGCCGCAGCGGGGCCACGCCCGACCGTCGCAGCCGCCGGCGGCTGTAGCCACGACGACCTCATCCATTTGAGGTCGTCCGGCCTCCGAGTTAAAGTGCCTCAACAGTCTTGAGGCACCTGAATCAACCCCCGAGGTCCCCGTCATGGACACCTGGAAGCGGTACGGCGAGAAGGAAGTGAGCCACTCGATGGCGCACTACCTGCAGGCGGTGGCGGCGCTCAAGGACGAGAAGGGCTTCGCCCGCGTCGGCGACATGGCGGAGCGGCTCGGCGTCTCCAAGAGCGGCGTCACGTCCATGCTGCGCACGCTGCACGCGCGCGGCTACGTGGACCATGAGCCCTACGGCTGCGTCGAGCTGACCGACGTGGGCCGCGGGCTCGCCGAGCGCACCGAGTCCACGCGGCGCGTGCTCACGGTGTTCCTCACCGACATCCTCGGCATCGAGGAGAAGGTGGCCGAGGAGGACGCCTGCATGATCGAGCACCTGGTCAGTCCGCCGGTGATGCTCGAACTGCTGCGCCTCACGACGTTCATGCGCTCCGACGATCCGCGCGCGCGCGCCTTCCTCGAGGGCTTCCGCGGCATGGAGCACGCCTGCGCCGACCATGCCCCGGGCAGCTGCGACATCTGCGGCCCGGCCTGCCTGCGCGACTCACTGATGCCGGGAGCGGGCGAGACGCTGCACCGCATCGACGACTCCAAGGCCTGAGCCCGTGACGTCGCTGCCGCCCGTGCGTCCGCAGGAGCTTCCGCTCGACCGTCTCGAGTCCGGCGGCTCGGGCGTGATCACCCGGGTCGAGGGCACCGGCGTGCTGACGCGGCGCCTGCTCGAGCTCGGCCTCGTGCCCGGCACGCGCGTCGAGGTGCTGCGGCGCGCGCCGCTGGGCGACCCCATCGAGCTCCGTCTGCGCAAGGTGCATCTCTCCATCCGCCGCTCCGATGCGGCCGCCGTGCATGTCGCCCGCGACTGAGGGCGCCGCGCGCCGGCCGATGCTGCGCACACTGCTGGGTGGGCGCGCCGCCGGCCCCGCCGGCCGGGCGGCGGCGCCGCTGCGCTCCATCGCGGTGCTGGGCAATCCCAATGCCGGCAAGTCCACGCTGTTCAACAAGCTCACCGGCCTGCGCCAGAAGGTGGGCAACTACCCCGGGGTCACGGTCGAGAAGAAGCTCGGTTTCGTGGACCTGCCCTCGGGCCAGCGGATCGAACTGCTCGACCTGCCCGGCAGCTACAGCCTTCAGCCGGGCTCGCCCGACGAGGTGATCGTCCGCGACGTGCTGCTGGGACTGCAGCCCGACACGCCGCCGCCCGACCTGATCGTGCTGGTGGTGGACGCGACGCATCTGGAGCGCCATCTCTATCTGGCGCTGCAGGTCATCGAGATCGGGCGCCCGGTGGTGCTGGCCGTCAACATGATGGACCTGGCGCGCACGCGCGGCATCGACCTCGACGAGCGCGCGCTCGAGCAGCAGCTGGGCGTGCCCGTGGTGGGGATCTCGGCCGCCAAGGGCGAGGGGCTCGGCCACCTGCGCCGCCTCATGGACCGCGAGGTCGAGCCCTCGGCGCGGCACTTCCGCCGCTGGCCGCCGGCGCTCGAACGCGTCATCCACACCCTCGAGGCGCGGCTGCCGCGGCATCCGCTGCTCCCCGAGCGCGGCCGCGCCGACCTGGCCATGGCGCTGCTGCTCGACGACGGCGAGGACGACGCGCTCGCGCGCGCCGCGCCGCCCGACGTGCTCGACGACCTGCAGGTGCTGCGCCGGCGCCTCGACGCCGTGGACCCGCACTGGCGCCGCGACGACGTCGAGGGCCGCTACGAGGCGATCGGCACGCTGCTCGCCGAGGTGGTGCGCTCCTCGGGCGCGCCGCGCGACGTGTGGCGCGAGCGCATCGACCGCGTACTGACGCACCGCGTCTGGGGGCCGCTGCTGTTCGTGCTGGTGATGGGCGCCATCTTCCAGTCGGTGTTCGCGTGGGCGACGCCGGCCATGGACCTGATCGACGGCGGCGTCGGGCTGCTGCAGCGCTCGCTCGACGGCTGGCTGCCGGCGGGCGCCATCCGCTCGCTCATCGTGGACGGCATCGTCGCGGGAGTGGGCAACACCATCATCTTCGTGCCGCAGATCGCGATCCTCTTCCTGTTCCTGTCCATCCTCGAGGACACCGGCTACATGGCGCGGGCGGCGTTCATCATGGACCGCCTGATGGGCCGCGTCGGGCTGTCGGGGCGCGCCTTCATCCCGCTGATGTCCTCGTTCGCCTGCGCCATTCCCGGCATCATGGCCACCCGCACCATCGACAACCGCCGCGACCGGCTCACCACCATCGTCATCGCGCCGTTCATGTCGTGCAGCGCGCGGCTGCCCGTGTACGCGCTGCTCATCGGCGCGTTCGTGCCGAACCTGTGGTGGGGGCCGTTCACGCTGCCCGGGCTGACCCTGATCGCCATGTACGTGCTCGGCATCGTCGCCGCCATCGTCGTGGCGTGGACGCTCAAGCGCACCGTGCTGCGCGGCGGCAAGCCGCTCT
>CAZMQP010000096.1:0-8417 GCA_964568385.1 uncultured bacterium | reverse complement strand
ACGAGGTGGTGTTCGTCTCGGGCGGCACCGAGGGCGACCATCTCGTGGTGGTGGGCGCGGCCCTGGCGCGCCGCGCGCAGGCCCGCATCGTCGCCGCCGCGGCCATCGAGCATCACGCCGTGCACGGCGCCGCGCACCTGCTCGAGGACCTCGGCTGGACGCACGCCGCGCTGCCGTGCGCGGCCGACGGCCGCACGCCGCCCGAGTCCGTGGACGCCCTGCCCGAGGGGACCGCGGTCGTCTCGCTGATGTTCGCCAACAACGAGACCGGCGTGCTGCAGCCCGTGGCCGAGCTGGCCTCGCGCGCGCGCACGCGCGGCATCCTCGTGCACTGTGACGCCGTGCAGGGCGCGGGCAAGGTGCCGGTGGACGTCGCGGCGCTCGGCGCCGACTACCTGGTGGTGTCGGCGCACAAGTTCGGCGGGCCCAAGGGCACGGCCGCGGTGATCGTGCGGCGCGGAGCGCCACTCGAGCCGCTGTTCCGCGGCAGCGGCCACGAGCGCGGCCGCAGAGGCGGCACCGAGAACGCCGCCGGCATCGTGGGGATGGGGCTGGCGGCCGAACTCGCGGCACGCGACCTCGAAGCCGAGTCGGTGCGCGTCCGCGCGCTGCGTGAGCGCTTCGAGGCCGGTGTGCGGTCGGCGATCCCCGACGCGGTCGTGCACGGCGCGTCGGCGCCGCGCCTGCCGGGCACGTCGCAGGTGTCGTTCCCCGGCGCGCGAAGCGACCATCTGCTGCTGGCGCTCGATGCGCGCGGCGTGTGCGCCTCGGCCGGCGCGGCCTGCCACAGCGGCGGGGTCGAGCCCTCGAGCGTGCTGTCGGCCATGGGCGTGCCGCGTGAACTCGCCATCTGCGCCGTCCGCTTCTCGCTCGGCCGCACCACGTCCGCCGGGGACATCGAGTCGGCGATCGCGCTCGTGACGGAGTCCGTGAGCGCCGTCCGCCGCAGCCAGGCGGCGGCGTCCTCGCCGGCATGAACATCCTCGCCGCCATGAGCGGGGGCGTGGACAGCGCCGTCGCCGCCGCGCTGCTCGCCGAGCAGGGGCACGCCGTGACCGGCGTGACGCTGCGCCTCGCCTGCTATGGCAAGACGCCCATGAGCCCGCGGGCCTGCTGCACGCTCGACGCCATGGACGACGCCCGCCGCGTCGCCACGCGCATGGGGTTCCCCTACCACGTGCTCGATGCCGAGGACGTGTTCAAGCACCGCGTGATGCAGCCGTTCGCCGACGCCTATGCCAGCGGGCGGACGCCCTATCCCTGCGCGCTCTGCAACCAGCACCTCAAGTTCGGCGACCTCGTCACCCGCATGGAACTCGTGGGGGCCGACCGGCTGGCCACCGGGCACTACGCCCGCGTCACCGAGGAGCCCGGCGGCGCCTGGGCGCTGCGCCGCGCCGCCGACGCCGACAAGGACCAGACCTACGCGCTGGCGCTGATCCCGTACGCGGTGCTCGGCCGCGTCGTGTTCCCGCTCGGCGGGCTCACCAAGCCCGAGGTGCGCGCCCACGCCGAGCGGCTGGGGCTCGCCTGCTGGGACAAGCCCGAGAGCCAGGACCTCTGCTTCGTGCCCGACGGCGACTACGCGGGCTATCTCACCGGCACCATGGGCGAGACGCGGGGCACCGAGGAGGGCGCCTTCGTGGACATCGAGGGCCGCACGCTCGGCCGCCACCGCGGCATCCTCCACTACACCGTGGGCCAGCGCCGCGGGCTCGGCATCGCCGCGAGCGAGCGGCTGTACGTGGTGGACATCGATCCGCTCGCCAACACCGTCACGCTGGGCGCGCGCGAGGTGCTCGAGCGCACCGGGCTCCTCACCGGGCCGGCGAACTGGCTGCTGCCCGCGCCCCCGGCCGACGGCACCCGCGCCACCATCCGCATCCGCTACCAGCACGCGGGCAGCCACGGCACGCTGCATCCGCGGCCCGACGGCCGCGTCGAGGTGCGCTTCGAGGAGCCGCAGTCGGCCATCGCGCCGGGGCAGCTCGCCGTGTTCCACGACGGCGACCGCTGCTTGGGCGGCGCGGAGATCGCGTGCGCGCTCCCGCGCGCGGACGCGGGCCGCGCGGGCGCCCTCGTGTCGGCAGCGCATGTCGCCTGAGCCCGCCGGGGCCGCCGAGACCCGGAGCCTGGAGCACTGCCTCGCCTGCGGCGGCCGGGACCTGCGGCCGCTCGCCATGGTCTACCACTTCATGGACACGCGCTTCCCGTCCGCCGAGTGCCGCGGCTGTGGCATGCGGTTCCTGACGGTGCAGCCCGCCGGCGCCACGCTCGAGCGGATGTACTCGGCCGAGTACTTCGAGACCGACTTCCGTTGCGGCCGCAGCGAGGCCGCCGCCGGCGACGAGCAGGCGTTCCGGGCCGAGAACGACGGGTTGCTCGACCGCTTCGAGCCCTATCGCGGCCGCGGGCGGCTGCTCGATGTCGGCTGCGCCGAGGGCCTGCTGGTCAAGCGCGCCCGGGAGCGCGGCTGGTCGGCCGAGGGCGTCGAGCTCTCCGACTCGGCGGTGGCCCGCGGCCGCGCCATGGGGCTCGTCATCCATGCGGGCACGCTGGAGACCGCGGCGATCGCGGATGCGAGCCAGGACGTCGTGTACATGGGCGACGTGCTCGAGAACGTGCCGGACTGCCGCGCCACCGCCGAGCAGGTGGCGCGGGTGCTGGCGCCCGGCGGCCACTTCGTGCTGCGCGGCCCCACCACCACGCACTCGATCGCGCGCGGGCTGGCGCTGCGTGCCTACGGCCTCCTGGGTAAGGAGATCGCGCTGCGCGAGCCGCCCTACCACCTGTGGGAGTTCACGCCGCGCTCGCTGACGCGGCTGCTCCGATCGGTCGGGCTCGAGACCGTGGTGCTGGAGCAGGCCAAGATCCCGCCCGGCCGGCCCCACGGCCGCAAGAGCGCACTGCAGCGCGCCGTGCTGCAGGCCATCGACCACGTGAACCTGCCGCTGACCCGCTGGGCCAACGTGCTCGGCGACCGCGTGTTCGTGGTGGCGAGGCGGGCCGGCGAGCCGAACCGCACACGGCCGAAGTGACAGCCACTTACGGAGCTGCGGATTTTCAGGGTGGCCCAACCGACTGATGGCGGTGCATGCTGCCCGGGGGGCGTCGGATCGTCCGCCCCCCCATGAAAGCCCCCACCCACCACCATCCGCATCGGAGGCCGCCATGCGCATGACCCGTTTCGCCCTCTTCGCACTCGTCCCCGCGGCGCTGATCGCCGCCGGGCTCACGTTCGCCGGCCAGACCGCAGGCGCCAAGGCCGCCAAGTCGGGCAAGTCCAGCGCCGTCGATTGCGGCAAGTACCTCGTGTCGGTGATGGGCTGCACCGACTGCCACACGCCCGGCACCCTCTACGGCGCGCCCGACATGAGCCGCTTCCTCTCGGGCAGCGAACTCGGCTGGGAGGGGCCGTGGGGCGTGGTCTATGCGGCCAACCTGACCCCCGACACCGAGACCGGCCTCGGCAAATGGACGGTGGAGCAGATCGTGCAGGCGATCCGCACCGGCAACCGGCCCGATGGCCGGCAGCTGGCGCCGATCATGCCGTGGATGAACTTCTCCCATCTCACGGACGAGGACGCCATGGCGATCGCGAGCTATCTCAAGACAGTGCCGGCCGTGAAGCATGTGGCGCCGGCGCCGGTCCCGCCGGGAGTCGAGGTGGCAGGCTCCGTCCTGCGGTTCCCGCCGCCTCCGGCGTGGGATGCGCCGAGAGAGGGTGCCGCGGGCGGCCACTAGGCCCCGCCGAACACCCGACGGCCGCCCGCTCCCTGCGAGCGGGCGGCCGTGCCGCATTCAGCGGGACCGCAGGCGCCGCGTCGGCGGGGCCGGTGGCGAGGCGCGCAGGCGCAGCGATGCCGGCGGGAGCGCGCCCTCGCTCGCCCACTCGGTCACCTCGACCTCGCGATCGCGTTCGCGGCGGCGCAGCGACAGCGCCGCGCGGGCCCGCAGGTCGCGCGGGGTCTGCACGTGCAGGCGCCACGAGGTGGGCACCGAGTCGCCGGCGCAGGGGAAGGCCGCGGCCACCTGCGCGGAGTCGAGCCACACGCGCCGTGCCGGGCCGCGCCGCCAGCCGCCTTCCGCCCGCCACGGCGCCTGGAACGACACTTCGAGCCGGTGGCGTCCGGGCGCGAGGCCGCGCAGCGCGTCCACCACGAGTCCGGCCGGTCCCGCCGCCCACGCGGTGGTCACGGCGCCGCCGGGGCCCGCGAGCGCCAGGCTGCCGAGTTCGAGCCCGTCGCAGGCGAGCCACAGCGAGCGCGCGCTGTCGGCGAGCGTGAACCACAGCGTCGTCGAGCCGGACAGCGCGGGCCGGCCGGGGTCGAGCGCCACGAACACGGCCTGCGAGTCGGGCGAGACGCGGATGGGCGGGGGCGGCGGCGTGGGGGTGGCGGAACCGGCGGCGTGCAGGGCGAGCAGCAGCAGGCAGGCGGGCATGCGCGCACGCTAGCGCCCGCGAGGGGCGCCGCGCCAGCCGCGGCCGCCGGTCATTGACAGCGCGCGGAGCCGCCCCCTAGCGTGCCCGCACCATGCGCGCGACCGATGCGAGTACGCCGGCAGTCGAGACGCGCGCCCTGCGGCGCGAGTTCCAGGCGCGCGGCGGCAAGGTGGTGACCGCGCTCGACGGGGTGGACCTGCACATCGCGCGCGGCGAGGTGTTCGGCCTGCTCGGGCCCAACGGGGCCGGCAAGACCACGGCCATCAAGATCCTCAACACGCTGCTGTTCCCCTCGAGCGGCGAGGCGCGTGTCGCCGGGCTCGACGTGGTGCGCGACGCGCAGGAGATCCGCCACCGCATCGGGCTGGTCTCGGGCGGCGAGAACTCCGGCTACGGCATCCTGACCGTGCGCGAGTGCCTGTGGATGTTCTCGCAGTTCTACGGCGTCTCCGGCGCCGTGGCGCACGAGCGCATCACGCGGCTGCTCGACGCCGTGGACATGACCGAACTGGCGGAGGCGCGCATCAACCGGCTCTCCACCGGCCAGCGCCAGCGCATGAACTTCGCGCGCGGATTCGTGTCCGACCCCGAGATCCTGTTCCTCGACGAGCCGACGCTGGGCATGGACGTCAACGCCGCGCGGCGGCTGCGCGAATGGGTGATGGCGTGGGTGCGCGAGCGGCCGTCGCGCACCGTGCTGCTCACCACGCATTACATGGCCGAGGCCGACCAGATGTGCGACCGCATCGCCATCATCGACCAGGGGCGGGTGCTGGCGAACGACCGCCCGGCCGAACTGCGCCGCCGCGTCGAGGGCGGGCAGCACGTGGAGCTCGAGGTGCGGGCGCGCGACGAGGCGGCGCTCGCGCTGCGCGAACTCGGGGACCTGACGCTGGCGTGGGGCGCGCCGCATCCGGAGCACGGCACGCACACGCTCAAGTTCCGCCTGCCGGACGGTTCGCGGCTCGGCGAGGTGCTGCGCGCGCTCGAGGAGCGCGGGCTGTCGGTGCAGGGGATCTCGACCCGCGAGACGAGCCTCGAGGACGCCTTCATCGCCATCGTCGGCCGCGGCCTCGACGACGCGCCGGCGGCGCCGTGAGCGCGGAGCCGGCGCGCGGCGCCCGGCTGTTCCTGCGCGCCGCCTGGGCGCGCAGCTACGTGCGGTTCGTGGGCTCGTTCCGCCAGCCCGAGTGGATGCTGACCGATGCCGTGTTCCCGAGCCTGTCCATGTGCGCGTTCGTGCTGCTCTACCGCGCCCTCGGCGCCCCGAAGAGCTACGAGGCGATGGCCATCATCGGCGGCGTGCTGGTGACGTTCTGGTTCAACGTGCTGTGGGGCATGGGCGCGCAGCTCTACTGGGAGAAGCAGCAGGGGCAGCTGCAGCTCTACTTCGCGGCGCCGTGCTCGCGCATGGCGATCCTGACCGGCATGGCGGTGGGTGGGCTCGTGACCTCGGTCACCCGGGCGCTCGTGGGCGTGGCCATCGGCGTGTTCGTGTTCCGCATCGAGCTGGGCGCGGTGTCGTGGCCGATGTTCGCACTCGTGTTCGTGCTCACGCTGACCGCGCTCTACGCGCTCGGCATGACCCTGTCGAGCCTGTTCGTGCTCTACGGCCGCGAGGCCTGGCACCTCTGCAACGCGCTCGCCGAGCCCGTCCAGTTCGCCTCCGGGCTCTACTTCCCGGTGCGCACGTTCGGCGCGGTGGGGGCTGCCCTCGCCGGGCTGATGCCGCTCACGCTGGGCGTGGACGCGGTGCGGCAGGTGCTGCTCGGCCCGCCGGCGCGCGGCCTGCTGCCGGTCGCCACGGAGACGGCGCTGCTCGCCCTGTTCACGGTGGTGTTCCTGTGGGCCGCCACGCGCGCCATGGCCCACCTCGAGGTGCTCTCCAAGCGCGAGGGGAGGCTGACGCAGCGATGGCAGTGAGCGCGACGTTCCAGCGCCTGCGCAGCTCGGCCTGGCTCGGCTGGCAAATCGAGGGCAACTGGGCGGACCCGACGCTGTTCGCGATCTACATCATCGCCCGGCCGCTCGCGACGGCGCTCATGCTGGTGGCGATGTACCGCGCCGTCGGCGGCTCGCGCATGGACGAGGCGCTGTTCGCCGGCTTCTACCTGGCCAACGCGTTCCACAACTACGTCAACTTCGTGGTCGTCGGCATGGGCTGGGCGGTGTTCGAGGAGCGCGAGGAGTACGAGACGCTCAAGTACGTGTATGCGGCCCCCATCGGGCTGTTCACCTACCTCGCCGGCCGCTCGTCGGTGAAGTTCACGCTCGCCACCATCAGCATCGCGCTCATCCTGGCGCTGGGCTGGGTGGGGCTGGGCGTGCACATCGATCCCGCCGTCGTGCGCTGGGGGCCGCTCGCCCTCACGGTGGTGCTGGGACTGGTGGCGACGCTGTTCGTGGGGTTCCTGGTGGCGGGGCTGTGCCTGGTGCTGACGCGCGCCGCGATCACCATCATCGAGGGGCTCACCGTCGCGCTCTACCTGCTGTCGGGCGTCATCTTCCCGCTCGACCTGCTGCCGCCGGTGCTGCGAGCGGTGGCGCTCGGACTGCCGTTCACCTGGTGGTACGAGGCGCTGCGCCGGTTCACGTTCGGGCGCGGCGCCAGCACGCAGCTCGCCGCGCTCTCCGACCTGCAGCTGCTGGGGGCTTTCGCGCTGATCACGGCGCTGACGGCGGCGGTGGCGTGGATGGGGTTCCGGGCGCTCGACCATCGCGCACGGCGGCTCGGGCGCGTGGACCAGACCACGCTCTTCTAGAGGTGCGGGGCCTCACGCCAGGCGACCCCACCGGGACGCCCCCGGGACCAGCGGTCAGCAGCACGTCCGCGCAATGTCGCGCGCTGCATCGCGCACGGCCTGGGCCATGCCGCCCAGCCGCGTCGGCCGCCCGCCGCTCGTGATGGCTTTCACTTGCGGGCGCGAAGACGTTGCGCGGCAGCGTGGCGCGGCGGTTGCAGTGCTTCCCCCATGGCCCGGGATGTCCCGGGTCCGCCTCCGTGCGCATCCCGGGTCCAGACCCCAGGGGGAATGCCGTGCCTTTCGCCATCCTGCTCGCAGCCGGACTACTGATTGCGGCCCACAGCCCCGCCGCAGCGGGTGATGACCAGAACCAGGTGCAGCCCGCGGCATTCACGAACAGCATGCCGGCGCCCGCTCCCGAGGAGCCCCTGCGCTTCACGTCGGGCTCGCGTGCACCGGACTTCCAGTACCAGTCGTACGACCAGTTGTGGCAGAACCTGCACAACGTGCTCGAGCATGGCGACGTCGTGCTCGTGTTCGGTGCCAGCGATGTGGACCTGCGCACGCTGGAGCGCGAGCGCGAGATCCTGCTGCGCACCGGGGTGACGCCGCTGGCTGTGGTCGAGAAGCACGAGCGTGAGGTGTGGGCCGCGGTGCGGCGCCTCGGGCTCACGTTCAGCCTGCTCGCGGATCCGCGCGGCGTCATCGGCGCGCAGTACGGCGTGTTCGACGGTTCGCTCGGCCGCTCGCGCACGGCGTGGTTCGTGATCGACAAGAAGGGCAAGGTGCGCCAGTCCGGGACCTCGATGCCGCAGCAGTCCTGGCCCACCGTGGCGGCGCTGGCCCTCGGCCGGCCCATCCCGGGCGGCGTGCAGGCGAGTTCCAGGCGCTGACCCCCGCCGGGCCCCACGGGCCTGTGCGACCCGGGCCGCGAGCGTTCCGCCGCCCCCGGCCTGCCGCGCCACGGGCTGCGGAGGAGTTGCGCGCCAGCCCCCGGCAGGCTAAGTTCCCCGGCCCCGGTGAATGGGGTGGGGCCCCATGGACCACTCGTTCTCCCGCCGTGGCCTGCACCGGCGCATGTTGAGCGCCTGTCGGGGCTTGCGTATAGTCCATGGTTCGGACGGACACGCGGAGGGATGGCCGAGTGGCTTAAGGCGGCGGTCTTGAAAACCGTTGAGCGAAAGCTCCGTGGGTTCGAATCCTACTCCCTCCGCCATTCTCATCGTATG
>CAZMQP010000095.1:0-8421 GCA_964568385.1 uncultured bacterium | reverse complement strand
AGCGTGCCGCCGATGTTGGTCTCGAAGTCCTCGCGCGGATTGCGCGTCGAGACCACGATGTTGCGCGCCGCGGCATGGAAGACGACGTCGTGCTCGGGCACGAGGCGCTGCACCAGCGCCGCGTCGCACACGGAGCCCTCGACGAAGTCGAACCCGGACGCGGGCAGGTTCGCGAGCCGTCCGGTGAACAGGTCATCGAGCACCGTGATGACGGCGCCCTCGCGCTGGAGCCGGCGGACGAGATTGCTGCCGATGAAGCCCGCACCCCCCGTGACCAGCACGCGCATGCCTTCGAGTCGGATCACCGCCACACTCCTCGCATCGTCAATGCTTGAGACCGAGCCGCAGGTGAACGAGCGGCTTGAGAATGCGCCAGCCGTCGGAGAACAGTCGCATCTTGGTGGTGCCGCGGGCATGGTATCGGACGGTGACCGGCGCCTCCTCCACCCGGTAGCCGAGCCGGACCACCTGGAACAGCAGGTAGGGCTCGAGTTCGTAGCGGTCGAGCCAGTCCTGCTCGACCCGGATGCGCGGGTCGTCCAGCAGCGACAGCCGGAACGCCCGCATGCCGTTGGTGCCGTCCGAGATGGGCCGGCCGCTGGCGATCCGGAAGAGCAGTGGGTAGAGCCGGGTCAGCCATCTCCGCTCGGCGGGGATGCCCGGCGTCGCCCCCCCGGGCAGCCAGCGCGAGCCCTGCACGAGGTCGGCGCGCCCCTCGAACAGGGGGCGCAGGATGCGCGGCAGTTCGTCCGGCTCGTGCTGGTCGTCGCCCGAGAGGATGGCCGCGAACTCGAACCCCCGCCGCCGTGCCTCGAGCAGGCCCGTCCGGATGGCGGCGCCGACCCCGCGGTTGCGCTCGTGGCGGATGACCACCTCGGCCCCGGCATCGCGGGCCTCGTCGGCGGTGTCATCGCTCGAGTGGTCGTCCACCACGATCACGCAGCCGGCCACGTCCCTCGGCACCTTGCGGGCCACCGCGCCGATCTTGCCGTGCTCGTTCCAGGCCGGCACGACCACGGCGACGCGCGAGGGGTCGATGCCCGGGACGGGGCCCGCGGATGCGGTCGGGGAGCTGGACATGGGAGCGGGAAGGCTAGCACAGGGCCCCGGGCGCAGGCCCGGCCGTCGCTCGGCCGTCGCCTTCGCCGCGGACCTCTGCTAGCGTTCTCCCATGTCCCCGTCCCCCCCGGGTTCACGCACGTCGGCATGGACACTCGTCGCAGTGCTGTGCGCGGCCCAAGGGGCCGCGTCATTGCTGGGCAGTTTCCGCGCCGACGACTGGATCAATCTCGAGCGCGCCGCCACGATCTGGACCGCGAGCGGCGCCGAGGCCGTCTGGACCACGCTCAACCCCTTCGGCCTCTACCGGCCGCTGGTCGACCTCTGGCACGGGCTGTGGCTGAGGGTGTTCGGGTTGCAGGCGCCCCCCATGATGGCGCTGCTCATCCTGAACCTGCTGGGCCAGAGCCTGCTGCTGGCGCGCCTCGTGCGCGCGCGCGGCGGCAGCCGCGAGACCGCCGCGCTCGCCGCCGCCGCGCTGTGGGCGCAGCCCAACGCCTACAGCTGGTCCACGCTGTGGGTCTCCAACGCCACCGGCGCGCTGCTGGTGACCGCCGCCCTGCTCACGGCCGTCCTGCACGCACGCGCGACCGACCGCCTCAGCCGCGGCGAGGGCGCCGGCTGGACGCTGGCCGGCATGAGCGCCGCCTTCGTCCTCGGAGCGCTGTGCAAGGAGGACATCGTGCTGCTGCCGGCCTTCCTCAGCGTGCTCGAGTTCGCCCGTGCGCCGCGCGTGAGCTCCGCCTCGAGGCGCGCCTCGGTGTCCACGACCGCGGCGCTGTTCGCGCTCGCCGCAGCCTACGCGGCCTTCCGGCTCGTCATCCTGCCGACCCCTCAGGAGGGCACCGACCGCTACCATCTCCGGCTCGGCCCGCACGTGCTGGCCAACGCCGGCTTCTTCGCGCTGCACCTCGGGGCGCTGCCCGGCGTGGCGCTGCTGCTGGCGCGGCTGCGCATGCCTGCGGCGTTCCGGACCGGCGCCGCGCCCGACCCCGAGGTGCGGGCGGCCTTCCGCGAGTCGGCCGCCGGCTTCGTGTGGGCCGCGATCGCCGCGTCGCTCTACCTGCCCATTTCGGGCCGGCCGTCCTACGGATACCTCCTGGCCCCGGCCATCGGCATCGCCTATGGCGTCGCGTGGGGGCTCGCCGCCCTCGCGGCCCGGGCGGACGACGACGGCCGCTCCCCCGGCCGCATCCTGTGGGGCCACGCGATGGTGGCGCTGGCGCTCACCGCCGCCGCGCTGCACATGATCCAGTGGCATCGCTTCGGCCCGCTGGAGCGGGCGATGGTGCGCGACCTGGCGCCGCGCGTGGCCGCGCTGCCGCGCGGCGGCCACCTCGCCTTCGCCGACGTCGGCGCCGATGAGACCCCGGCCGGCCGGACGATCTTCAATCTCATCGCCACGTCCGATCCCAGCGCCTTCGCGCGCGTGGCCCTGTCGAGGCCCGACCTGACGGCCTCCACCGTCGAGGCCCCGGGAGCCGAACCCGACTCGCTCGCCGCGAGGCTCGGTCCCGGCATCGTGGTGGTGCGCGAGGGGCGGATCGTCCCCACCCGCCCGTGACCGGACCGGGCGCCCGCCCGAGAGCTTGCAAATCGCACGCAAACTGAAGTCCTGCATCGTGTTCTGACGATTGCGCGCTTGCTGGCCGATGAATCGGGTTGATAGACTCCCTGCATCTCCCGGCGAGCCACGCCCCGGCTCACTCGGCCGCCCCCATCCTGTCCACAGGGCTCGCATGTCCCGATTCCCGCCATGCCGCACGCCGCGCGCGCGCGATTCGCGCCCGCGGAAGGCGCGCTCCCTTCGCCCGGCGCCCGCGCCGGGCGTCGCCGGCGCATGCGGACCGGCCGCGTGAGCGGCACGCTCTACCCGCCGCGGACGCTGCCCAGCGTCAGCCCGTTCGAGCAGTGGGTGCGGCGCGCGCTCGTGCTGCTCGCCATCCTCGTGATCGGCGTCGGCCTCGGCATGCAGTACATCGAGCCCAACATCCGCGTCGTCGCCGTGGTCGCCGCCGTGATCGTGATCGGCGTGGCGTGGCGGCTCGACATGGTCTCGGCCATGGGCGTGCTCATCCTGGCCCTGCCGTTCCCGCGCGGCACCGTGTTCGGCAGCACCAACCTGGCGCTCATCCTGCTGATCGGCATCCTCTACATGCTGCGGAGATCGCAGCGCACCGTGCCGCCACCGGTGCACTCGCCGGCATTCGCCCCGGTCGCCACGTTCTTCCTCGCCTGCGTGCTGTCGTTCTACAACATTCCCAACGCCACGCATCTCTACTTCGCGCTGCAGAACTTCCAGCTGTTCGTGGGCACGGTGGTCATGTTCTGGCTGCTCTACCAGAACATCCACACGGTGCAGGACTTCGACCGCATCATGCGCTTCCAGGTGATGGCCACCATCGCCATCTGCCTCGTGGCGGTCTGGGAACTGCGGAACCCGGGCGGCA
This sequence comes from uncultured bacterium, assembly GCA_964568385.1. Lineage (GTDB taxonomy): Bacteria > Eisenbacteria > RBG-16-71-46 > RBG-16-71-46 > RBG-16-71-46 > CADEFY01. Next base: position 4,912 of record CAZMQP010000095.1, on the reverse strand, counting down.
CGCTGGTGCCCGGCTGGATCACGTTCGCCGGCGCCTCGGGCTCCGACCGCACCGAGGGCGCCCGCGTGGGCTCGATGTTCTACGACTTCGAGCTGCTCTCGGACTTCTGCGGCCTCAGCCTGCTGTCGCTGGCGTTCCTGTACCTGCGGGCGCGCCACGTGTACGAACGCGGCTGGTACCTGTTCGTCATCGGGCTGGTGATGTTCACGCTGTTTTCCACCGTGACGCGCGGCGCCCTGGTGTCGCTCGCCATCGCCGGCACCTACCTGCTCTTCCTGGTGCGGCGCCACGTGCGCCTGGTGCCCCTCACCATCCTGCTGACCGTGCTGCTCGCGGCGTTCATCGGCATGAACTGGTACGTCGCCAACTTCACCGGCGCCGGCGACCTGTTCAAGCGCATGGAGCACTCCGAGTTCGTGGGCTGGATGCCCGATTCCCGCGCCGGGGCGTGGACCGATGCGTGGGATCGCTGGCAGGAGTTCCCCCTGCTCGGCCACGGCCTCTACTACTCGGCCGAGCGCGGTGGCCAGAAGTTCTGGTACTGGCCGCACAACCTCTACCTGTTCGTGCTCAATCAGGTCGGCCTGTTCGGCTTCGCGGCCTGGATGTGGCTGATGGTGCGCTTCGCCGCCATGACCCGCCCGATCGTGGACCAGCTCGACCACCCCGACTACGCCAAGGCCTACCTGCTCATCTGCCAGACGCAGCTGGTGTTCTTCATGGTGGACCAGTTCAAGATCGAGTTCTGGCGCAATCCCAACTACCAGTTCCAGATCTGGCTGATGTTCGCGCTGTGGGCGGCCGCCCACCGCCTCGCGCACGCCCGTCCCTCGACCCTGACCGCCGCGCGCGCCTGACGCGCGGCACCTCCCCGACCGAGCCCCCAGCCATGTGCGGATTCGCCGCCTACTACCATCCCGACGGCCGTGCCCCCGAGAACGCCTGGCTCATCGGCGCCGCCCGGGCGATCCGCCATCGCGGCCCCGACGACCAGGGCCTGCACGCCGAGCCGCACGTCGGGCTGGCGTTCCGGCGGCTGGCGATCGTGGACGTGGCGGCGGGCCACCAGCCGCTCGGCAACGAGGACGGCACGGTGTGGATCGCGTTCAACGGCGAGATCTACGACCACGCCGCGACGCGGCGCACGCTCGAACCGCTCGGCCACGTCTATCGCACGCACAGCGACACCGAGACCATCGTGCATGCCTACGAGCAATGGGGCGAGGACTGCCTCGACCGCCTGCACGGCATGTTCGCGTTCGCGATCTGGGACCGGCCGCGCCGGCGGCTGTTCGTGGCGCGCGACCGCGTCGGCATCAAGCCGCTCTACTGGACGCGCACCGAGGGCGGCGGCTACGCGTTCGCCTCGGAGATCAAGGCGCTGTTCGCCTTCCCGGGCGTCGAGCGCCGCGCCCACCTGCCCTCGCTCGCGGAGCACCTCACGCTTCGCTACGTCGCCGCGCCCCACACCGCCTTCGAGGGCATCCACAAGCTGCCGCCCGGGCACTGCATGACGCTCGAGCCCGGCACCGAGCGCCTGCGCCGCTGGTGGCAGCCGGCGTACGAGCCCAAGCTCGAGCTGTCGGAGGCCGATGCGCTCGCCGAGGCCGAGCAGCGCCTCGGCGACGCGGTCGGATCGCACCTGATGAGCGACGTGCCGCTGGGCGCCCTGCTGTCGGGCGGCGTGGACTCGAGCCTCGTGGTGGCGCTCATGAGCCGGAGGCTGGACCGGCCGGCGCAGACGTTCTCGGTCGGCTTCGACGCGCCTGGTCCCTACAGCGAGCTGCCGTTCGCGCGCGCCGTGGCCCGTCACTGCGGCACCGAGCACCGCGAGATCGTGGTCGGGGCCGCCGACATCGAGCGCGAACTGCCGCACCTCGCATGGCACCAGGACGAGCCCGTCTCGGAGCCGGCCGCCATCCCCACGTTCCTCGTCACCCGCCTCGCGCGCGAGACCGTCACGGTGGTCCTGACCGGCGAGGGGGGCGACGAGCTGTTCGCGGGCTACCCCAAGTACGCGGTGGACCCGTTCGCGCGCGCCCTCGCCCGGCTGCCGGGCGGGCTGCGGGACGCGGTGCTCGACCATGTCATCGACCAGCTGCCGTTCCGATTCCGCAAGCTCCAGGTGGTCGGGCGCAGCGCCCGCTTCCGCGACGAGGCCGAACGCCTGGCCGCCTGGTTCGCCGGCTTCGCCGGCGAGGAGCGCGACCGCGTGCTGGGGCCGCGCCTGCGACCGTACGCGGCGGCCGGCGCCGAGTCGTTCCGGCGCGCGCTGGCGGACTCCCCGGCGCGCCGCCCGCTGGACCGCATGCTCGACGCCGACCTGCGTCTGTGGCTCACTGACGACCTGCTGATGAAGATGGACAAGATGAGCATGGCGGCCTCGGTCGAGGCCCGGGTGCCCCTGCTCGACACCGCGCTCATCGAGTGGGCGATGCGGCTGCCCGACCGCCACAAGATCCGCGGGCTCGAGGGCAAGGTGCTGCTCAAGCGCCTCGCCCGCAGGCTGCTGCCGCGCGAAGTCGTGGACCGGCCCAAGGTCGGGTTCACCGTGCCGTTGTCACCTTGGTTCCGGGGGCCGCTGCGCCCCCTGCTGGAGGACACCCTGCTCTCGACCGCCTCACTCGGACGCGGCCTGATCGACCCGAGGGCGCTGCGCGCGCTCGTGGACGACCACGTCCAGGGCCGCCGCGACCGCGGCCGTGAGCTCTGGACGCTGCTCACGCTCGAGCTGTGGCACCAGCAGTGGATCGACCGCGCACCGGAACGCGCCGAGGCCTGGCGGCCGCCGGCGCGCGTCTCGGCGGGAGCGCCCTCATGACCGGGAGGACTCGGTGAAGCTCGTGATCCAGGTGCCGTGCCTCAACGAGGAGCAGACCCTGCCCGCGACGTTCGCGGACCTGCCGCGCTCGCTGCCGGGCATCGACCGCGTGGAGTTCCTGGTCATCGACGACGGCAGCACCGACCGCACCAGCGAGGTCGCGCGCGAGCTGGGCGCCCACCGAGTGGTGCGGTTCCCCGCGCGGCGCGGGCTGGCGCGCGCCTTCGAAGCGGGCCTGCGCGAAGCACTCGCGATGGGGGCCGACGTCGTCGTCAACACCGACGCGGACAACCAGTACCAGGGCCAGGACATCGGCAAGCTGGTCGCCCCGATCCTCGAGGGCCGCGCGGACATGGTGATCGGCACGCGCCCGATCGCCGAGATCGAGCACTTCTCGCCGCTCAAGAAGTTCCTGCAGCGGCTCGGCAGCGGCGTCGTGCGCAAGCTGTCGCAGAACGACGTCCCCGACGCCACCTCGGGATTCCGCGCCTATTCGCGCGAGGCGGCGCTCAAGCTGACGGTGCTGACCGGATTCACCTACACGCTCGAGACGCTCATCCAGGCGGGCCAGAAGAACATCTCGATCGCGCACGTGCCCATCCGCACCAACGGGAAGCTTCGCGAGTCGAGGCTCTTCCAGGGGATGCGCGCCTACATCCAGCGCTCGCTCGGCACCATGTTCCGGGTCTACGTGCTGTACCAGCCGCTGCGGTTCTTCTGGACCATCGGCGCCCTGTTCCTCACCGCGTCGCTGGCCCTGTTCGTGCGGTTCGCCTGGTACTGGGTGACCACGCCGGGGCAGCCGGGCCACATCCAGTCGGTGATCGTGGCCGGCGCGCTGGCCGTGATCGGCTTCCTCGTCGCCACGCTGGGCGTGCTCGCCGACCTGATCGCCATGAACCGCCGGCTGCTCGAGGAGGTGCTGCTGCACTCGCGCACGTTCCAGGCGCGCACGCCGCCGAAGCCGCCGGAGGAGTCACGATGAGCGCACGCGAACGCCAGGGCCGGGACCGCTCGTGAAGCGCCCCCGCCTGACCCTGGCCGTGCAGGTCGCCGTCTCGGCCCTGCTGTTCGTGCTGCTGGCACAGCGCGTGCCGCTGGGCGAGTCGTTCGAGCGGCTGCTGCGCGTGAGCCCGCTGGCGGTCGGCGCCTCGGTGGCGCTCTCGCTGGTGGGGTACTGGGGCCGCGCGCAGCGCTGGTCGGCGCTGCTCGGGCGCGCCGGCATCCGGCTGCCGGGACGCTCGAGCTACGTGCTCACGCTGGTCGGCACCGGCTACGGCCTGCTCACCCCCGGCCGCGTCGGCGAGTTCGCCCGGGCGCTCCACCTGCGCGGTTCGCGCGCCGCCTCCGTGCCTTCGGTGGTGTGGGACCGCATCTCCGACGTGCTGCTGCTCGAGCTCATGGCGCTGCCCGCGTTCCTGCTGATTCCGGCCTGGCGTGAGCAGTTCCTCCCCGCCTACCTGATGGTCCTCGCGGCCTCGGTCGCTGCGGTGGCCGTGCTCGACCGGCCGCGCCTGCTCGGCCGGCTCGCCGAGCGCTGGCCGCGACTGGCCGGCGTCGTGGGGGGCTGGCGCCAGCAGTCGCAGGGCATGCTCGGAAGCCCGGCGTTCCGCAGGGGACTGCTGGGCGGCGCGTTCTTCTACCTCTTCTCGTACCTCTCGGCCTTCATGCTGCTGCGCGAGATCGTGCCCGGACCGCCGCCGCTCCTGTTCCTGGCGCTCCCGGTCATCCCCTTCCTCGGCAACCTGCCCGTCGCCTTCGGCGGACTGGGACTTCGCGAACACGTCTCCGCCACGGTCTTCACGCAGCTCGGCGTCGCCGCGGCCGCCGGGCCCGCGTTCAGCCTGCTGTGGTTCGCCACGGCGACGCTGGTGCCGGGCCTGGTCGGACTGGCGCTGTCGCCGACGCCGTGGGCGAGGTGGCAGGCGGACGCCCCCGCCGGTGCGGAGCGCCCGTCATGACGCTCACCCGCGCCCTGCGCTGGGCGATGTCGCCGGCCACCCTCATCGCGGCGGCCATCCTGCTGCGCTTCGCGCTCGCCCTGTCCATGGGCAACCGGTTCTTCTTCGCCGACACGGCCGAGTACGAGGC
>CAZMQP010000094.1:0-8470 GCA_964568385.1 uncultured bacterium | reverse complement strand
CGTCCATCGGCACGTCGTGGCCCGAGAGGTGGAGCAGGCTGTAGAGCAGCATCGAGCCGTGGCCGGCCGACAGCACGAAGCGGTCGCGGTCCGGCCACGCGGGGTCGTGCGGCTGGAAGCGCAAGAACCGCGTCCACAGCACGCTCGCGACATCCGCCATCCCCATCGGCATGCCCGGGTGGCCCGAGGCGGCCTTCTCGACCGCGTCGGCGGCGAGGAAGCGCACGGTGTTGGCGCAGCGCAGGTCGAGGGCGGCATCGGTGGCGGCCTTGGTCACGGGGTTCCTCCGGAGGCGGGGGTGGGGTGCAGGCGGTCGGCGCCGAGCGCGCGCGAGGCGGCGCCCCAGACGGCCGTGCGCGGATCGAGCACGACCGCGACCGGGATGTGCGTGAGCAGCGGGGAGAGGCGCCCCTTGTCGATGAAGCCGCGCAGGAATCCGCCGCGCTCGAGGATGGGCAGCAGCCGAGGCGCGATGCCGCCGCCCACGAACACGCCGCCCAGCGCCAGCGACTTGAGCGCGAGGTTGCCCGCCTCGGCGCCGTAGATCTCGACGAAGCGCTCGAGCGTCAGGCGCGCGCGCTCGCAGCTGCCGTCGAGCGCCGACTCGGTGACGACGGCGGCCGGCTCGGGCGCGTGGTCGAAGCGGATGGCGACCTCGCTGGGTTCGTGCCCGCGCTGGGTCGCGCGGAAGAAGCGGTAGAGGTCGGCGAGGCCCGGACCCGACAGCACGCGCTCGTAGCTGACGCGCGCGTACTTGGCGCGCAGCCACGCGAGCAGTTCGTCCTCGAGCGCGTCGCGCGGCCCGAAGTCGGTGTGGCCGCCCTCGGAGGGGCTCGGGTGCCAGCGCTCACCGGTCCACGGCAGCAGCGCCTCACCGAGCCCGGTCCCGGCCGCGATCAGCGCCCGGTTGCCGGGCTGGGCGGAGCCAGCCTGCAGCACGTGCAGGTCCCCTGGGCCCAGGGTGGCGATGCCCCACGCGGTGGCCTCGAGGTCGTTGAGCAGCAGCACCTCGGCGCCGAATCGCGCCGCCATCGCGTGTCCGTCCACCTGCCAGGGCAGGTTGGTGGTGACGCAGCGGTTGTCGGAGACCGGCCCGGCGATGCCGAGCACGATGCGGTCGGGGCGCGCCTGCACCCGCGCCAGGAATCCCGCGATCAGCGTCTCGAGCGAGTCGGCGCCGCGGGTCGGCAGCCGCTCCTCGATCCGGGGCGCGCGCGCGTGGGCGCCCTGCTCGAAGAGGGCCAGCTGGGCCTTGGTGCCGCCGATGTCGCCTGCGAGGATCACGATGCGGCATCCTAGTCGCGCGCGCGCCGGGCGGCCAGCCGCGCGGTTGTCTGCGGACGCGCCCGCCCCTAACGTCCCCGGCATGGAGCACGACACGCCGCCGCCGCTCACGCACGAGGAACTCCGCCGCTACGGCCGCCACGTGGTCATGCCCGAGATGGGGCTCGAGGGGCAGAGCCGACTCAAGGCCGGCCGCGTGCTGCTCGTGGGCGCCGGCGGCCTCGGCTCGCCGGCCGCGCTCTATCTCGCGGCGGCCGGCGTCGGCACGATCGGCGTGGCCGACTTCGATGCGGTGGAGGAGAGCAACCTGCAGCGGCAGGTGGCGCACGGCACCGCCTGGATCGGCCGCTCCAAGCTCGACTCGCTGGCGGCGCGGCTGGCCGACCTCAATCCGCTCGTGCGGATGGTCGCGCATCCGGTGCGGATCGACCGCGGCAACGCGCTCGCGATCCTCGAGGGCTACGACGTGGTGCTCGACGGCGCCGACAACTTCGCGACGCGCTACCTCGTCAACGACGCCTGCGTGCGCCTCGGCAAACCCGACGTGCACGGCAGCATCCTTCGCTTCGAGGGGCAGGCGAGCGTGTTCGACGCCTCGCGCGGGCCCTGCTACCGCTGCCTGTTCCCGGAGCCGCCGCCGCCGGGGGCCGTGCCCTCGTGCGCCGAGGCCGGCGTGCTCGGCGTGCTTCCGGGCGTCATCGGCTCGATCATGGCCACCGAGGCCATCAAGCACCTGCTCGGCGCCGAGGGCCGGCTCACCGGACGCCTGCTCCTCTACGATGCGATGGCGATGCGTTTCCGCGAACTGCGCATCCGCAAGGATCCGGACTGCCCGGTGTGCGGACCGCGCGGCCGTGACGCCGAGTTGCCGGATTACGAGCGCCTGTGCGGCGTGAAGGAGGAGCCGTTGAGGTCCCCCGGTGCCGAACTGACGGCCGAGGAGGTGTCCGAGCGCCTCACGCGCGGCGAGCCGGTGGTGCTGCTCGATGTGCGGGAGCCGCAGGAGTGGGCGATCGGGCACCTGCCCGGCGCCCGTCACGTGCCGCTCGGCGTGCTGCCCGTACGCGCGCACGAACTCGACCGCGAGGCGGTCACCGTCGTCTACTGCCACCATGGCGTGCGCAGCCGCCGGGCCATCGAGTGGCTGACCGCGAACGGCTTCACGAGACTGCACAACCTGGCCGGCGGCATCGATGCCTGGTCGGCGCGCGTGGATCCGCGGGTCCCGCGCTACTAGAGGTTCCCGCAACCCGAGGAGGATGAAGTGTCCCGGATGACGCATGCCGCCCCGCGCGGGCTGGCGAGGATCGGCGTCCTCGCCCTGCTGCTCTCGATCGCCGGCTGCGCGGTCAACCCCGTCACCGGCAAGCGCGAGCTGTCGCTGATCAGCGCCAGCCAGGAACTCGCGATCGGTCGCGAGGGCTACGGCGCCACCGTCGCCGAGTACGGCCTGCTCGAGGATGCGGCGCTGGCGGCCTACGTGGACAGCATCGGGCAGGCGCTGGCGAGCCGCTCGGAGCAGCCCGGCCTGCCGTGGCGCTTCACCGTGCTCGACGATCCGGTCGTCAACGCGTTCGCCATGCCGGGCGGCTACATCTACGTGACGCGCGGCATCCTCGCGCACCTGCAGAGCGAGGCGCAGCTGGCGGGTGTGCTCGGCCACGAGATCGGCCATGTCACGGCGCGGCACTCGGCGCGGCAGATCACGCAGCAGCAGCTGGCCGGCCTCGGGCTCGGGATCGCCAGCGTGCTGTCCGAGGACTTCCGCCGCTACGGCGGCGCCGCCGAGCAGGCGCTCGGGCTGCTCATGCTGAAGTACGGACGCGACGACGAGAACCAGTCCGACCTGCTGGGGGTGCGCTACTCGACCGCCGCCGGCTACGACCCGCGCGAGATCCCGTCCACCTATGCGATGCTGCGGCGGATCGGCGAGCGCTCGGGTCAACGGCTGCCGTCGTTCCTCAGCACGCATCCCGACCCGGGCGACCGCGAGCAGCGCACCACGGACCTCGCGCGCGAGGCGGCCGCCGGCAAGTCGGGCCTGCACGTGCGGCAGCGGGCCTACCTCGAGCGGCTGCGCGGGCTGCCCTACGGCGAGGATCCGCGTCACGGCTATTTCGAGGAGTCGCGCTTCTTCCACCCGGGCATGCGCTTCGAGATGAACTTCCCCTCGGGCTGGCGCACGCAGAACAGCCGGCCGGCCGTGGCGGCGCAGTCGGCGGATCAGGCGTCGATGATGCAGCTGTCGCTGGCCGCGGATGCGCGCACGCTCACCCCGGCGGAGTACGTCGCCACGCTCCAGCGCGACGGCCGCATCCAGGGCTCGCGCGGCTCGAGCGAGACCATCGGCGGCTGGCCGGCGTGGACGGGCCGTCTGGCGGTGCCGGCCAGGGACGGCGGCACGGCGACCCTGGCCGCCGCCTTCGTGCGGCAGGCCCCCGACCGGATGTTCCAGATCATGGCGCGCGTGCCGGACGAGGCCGCCGAGCGGGCGGTGCTGGCCTCGGTGCGCTCGCTGCGGCCGCTCGATCCCGCCCGCGAGAGCGCGGCGCCGGCGCGGTTGCGCCTCGTGCCGGCTCGCGCCGCCGGGACGTTCGCGAGCGTGTTCGCCTCGCTCGGGCCGCAGGGGATCCCGGCCGAGGAGTCCGCCATCCTCAACGGCGTCGAGCTCGACGAGGGCGTCCAGGCGGGGGTGTGGATCAAGTCGGTGGAGCCGGCCCGGCGGCGCTGAGCCGCCCCGCGTCGGGGCATCCGCCCCGGCACGAGGGGCGGACCCACCCACCCGCGCGCGCACGGGCGAGAGGCTCCGTGTGCACGATGCGCGGCCCCGCCCGGCGTTCTGCCATGCGCCTGCAAGCACTTGCATGCCATGAGGTTGCAGGCATGGTTCGAGGCCGGGGCCGGGCACAACGCAGCGCCTCGGCCGAACGCCCGGGGCACGGCGGGTGCACAGGTGGAAGGGTGGACATGACACGGGGCCCAGGCCCCGAGCGCCACCCGGAGATGACCATGCGACGCCCCCTTCGACACCTCGGATCGATCCTCCTCGCCGCTTCGCTCGCCGCCACGTGGGGCTGCTCCTCGTCCTTGCACGGCCCGACGGCGCCGATGTCCGCCGGCGTCGCGCCCTCCGACCCCCTCATCCTCGAACTGCCGGACACGACGGGCACGACCCTCCCGGGCGGGCTCGGAGGCATCTCGCCGCGCGACACCGTGATCTCGGTGATCACGGCGGTCTCGCGCGAGCAGGGCACGGTGCTGCGCGCCGGCTGCATCGAACTGAGGGTGCCCGCGGGCGCCATCGACGGCGACGGCGTCATCGAACTGAAGGCGCGCCCCAATGGCCGCGGCGTCGAACTGCACATCCATCCCGAGTCGCTCAACCACTTCCTCATCCCGCTCGAGCTGCGCACCGACCTCAACGCGATGCCGCCCGCGGCCCGGGCTCAGGCCGGCTGGTTCTGGGTGGACGAGTCCACCGGCGACTGGGTGCTGCTCGAGTCGTCCACGCTCGATCCGGAGACCGGTGTGCTCCGCGCGCCGCTGCAGCACTTCTCGAAGTACGAGGTGGGCAACCGCAACCTGGGCAAGGCCGGATGGTGAAGCGCGTGCGAGGCCGGGCCTCGCGCAGTCGAGCGATCGCACTCCCAACGACGCGCCCCGGGACCTGCCACCCGGGGCGCGGCGCGTTCCGCCCTCGGCTTCGGCGTCCAGACGTGGTCCAGTCGCTTGTGCGCCGCAGGTTTCGGCGCGCGCTCGCACCCTGCTTCACTTGACACGCAGGTGACCCCGCACTAGGTTGCCGCCCGTCATGAAGAAAACGATCGCTGCCCTCATTGCGCTCACGACGATCGCCATGGCCGCCGTCGCGTTGTCGCAGTCCTATAAGTCCACGCGGAGCGTGGCCGTCGAACTCGGGATGCAGAAGGCCCCCGAGCAGCCGATCGCGTACAGCCATGAGCTGCACGCCGGTCAGCTCCAGATGGACTGCAAGTACTGCCACTTCAGCACCACGAAGTCGGCCTGGGCGAACATCCCGCCCGTCAGCACCTGCATGGGCTGCCACTCCTACGTGGCCACCGACAAGCCCGAGATCCAGAAGCTCGCCGGCTACTACGAGCGCGGCGAGCAGATCCCGTGGGTCAAGGTGCACAGCATGCCCGACCACGTGAAGTTCAATCACAAGCGCCACGTGCTCGCCGGCGTCGAGTGCCAGACCTGCCACGGCCCCATCGAGCAGATGCCGGTCGTCTACCAGTACAGCTCGCTCAAGATGGGCTGGTGCATCGACTGCCACCGCAGCAACCTCGACCATCCGACGCATCCGACCAGCATGGATTGCCTGGTCTGCCACCACTAGAGGAGCGCATGTCGGAGCCGAACGTCTTCCCACGCCGCGACTTCCTCAAGCTGGTCGGACTCGGTGTCGCCGGGGCCGCGGCGGGCTGCGCCAAGCCGCCGGCGGAGAAGCTGCTGCCGTACCTGGTGGCGCCGGAGACCGTGCTGCCGGGCGTGGCCTACTGGTACAAGAGCACCTGCCGCGAGTGCCCCGCCGGTTGCGGCGTGATGATCAAGGCCCGCGAGGGACGCGCCATCAAGATCGAGGGCGATCCCGATTCGCCGGTGAGCCGCGGCGGCCTGTGCGCGCGCGGCCAGGCGGCGCTGCAGGGCCTCTACGACCCCGACCGGATCACCGCGCCGATGGTGCGCGAGGGCGAGGGCTGGAAGAAGGTCACGTGGGACGAGGCGCTGGCGATGGTCTCCGCGCGCCTGACCGCCGCCGCGGGCTCGGTGGTGACGCTCACCGGATTCGAGTCCGGTTCGCAGCGCGCCCTCTCGGGTGAGTTCGCCGCGCAATGGGGCGGCCGGCATGTGATGTGGGAGGCGTTCGGCTACGAGGCCGTGCGCGCCGCGACGCGCCGCACGTTCGGCCTCGACGTGGTGCCCGAGTACGACCTCGCGGCCGCGCGCTGCGTGGTGTCGTTCGGCACCGACTTCCTCGAGACCTTCGGCGAGCCGACCGCGCAGGCGCGCGGATTCGCCGCGATGCGCTCCAAGCGCGACGACGGCTTCGGGCACTTCATCGCCGTGGAGCCGCGCCTGTCGCTGACGGGCGCCAATGCCGACGAGTGGGTGGCGGTCAAGACGGGCGGCGAGATGGCGCTGGCGCTCGGCATGGCCCACGTGATCCTGGCCGAGGGCCTGGGGCCGGCGGCCGACCGTGCGGCGCTGTCGGCGGCGGTCCGCGCCTTCGCGCCCGATGCCGTGGCCGCCCAGACCGACGTGCCCGCCGAGACCATCCAGCGTCTCGCGCGCCGCTTCGCCAAGCAGTCGCCCAGTCTCGCGATCGCCGGCGGCATCGCGGCGCAGGGGTCGCAGGCGACGGCGCTGGTGGCCGCGGTGCATCTGCTCAACCACGCGGCCGGCAACGTCGGCCGCACGCTCAAGTTCGAGCGCGCACTCGACTACAGCGGGCTCGCGAGCTTCGCGCAGCTGGCCGAACTGGCCACCGCCATGGGCGCCGGCGGCGTCGGCGCACTGGTCGTGCACGGCGCCAACCCGGTGCATGCGACTCCAGCATGGACGGATTTCGCCGGCGCGATGGCCAAGGTGCCCTTCAAGGTGGCGCTCGCCACGTCGCTCGACGAGACCGCCGCGCTCTGCGACGTGGTGCTGCCGGTGAGCCACTCGATCGAGAGCTTCGGTGACGCCACCCATGTGCGCGGCGTGTGGTCGCTGCAGCAGGCCGCCATGCGCGCGCTGCCGATGTTCGACGCCCGCCCGGCCGGCGACGCGCTGATCGCGCTCGCCAAGAGCGCCGGCAAGGGCGCCGCTTGGCCCGACACCTACCACGACTACCTCAAGAGCCGCTGGCAGCCGCTGCTCGGCCGCTTCGGCGCCGGCCGCGACTTCGAGACGTTCTGGAACGCGTCGCTGCAGTCGGGCGGCGTGCACGAGCCCGCCTCGGCGCCCGCGGTCCGCTGGCTGGGCGCGCCCGAGTTCGAGGCGCCGGTGCGCACCGGTGAGGGTGAACTGGCGCTGGTGATCACGCCCTCCAACAACTTCTATGACGGGCGCGGAGCCAACAAGGGCTGGCTGCAGGAGCTGCCCGACATGACCAGCAAGACGGTGTGGGGTTCGTGGGTCGAGCTGCACCCCGAGACCGCAGCGTCCATCGGCGTCAAGAACGGCGATGCGGTCAAAGTCGAGACCGCCGCCGGCGCCGTCGAGGCGCCCGCCTATCTCTACGCCGGCATCCGCAAGGACACCATCTCGATCGCGCTCGGCCAGGGCCACGCCGGTTACGGCCGCTACGCGCAGGGCCGCGGCGTCAACGCGTTCGCGCTGGTGCCGCAGGTGACCGATGCCGCCTCGGGCGCGCTCGCGTTCCAGTCCGCCAACGCGCGCCTCTCGCGCGGCAGCGCGGCGATGCCGCTCTACGAGCAGCAGCACGAGAAGAACCAGCACGGCCGCGCCATCGCGCAGGTCATCCCGGTCGCGGCGCTGCTCGCCGCCTCGGGAAGCGGCCACGCCGGCAACGGCCACGCGGATGCCGGCCACGCCGCGCCCGACGCGCACGGCGGCGCCGCCGCGGGCCACAAGCGCGACTACCCCGGGCACTACCCGGCCGGCGAAGGGGTGCACCACGTGCACCCGTCGCAGACGCGGCCCGGCAAGCACACCGAGCCGATGGCCCGCCCCGAGGACTACCGCGAGCCCGCGCACGCGATGTCGGCCTACGTGGGCAAGCACCAGGTGCGCAGCCCGCGCCGCAATCCCATCGACCAGGGCAGCTACAAGCACGCCAAGCACCGCTGGGCGATGGCGATCGACCTCAACACCTGCACCGGCTGCGGCGCCTGCGTGGTGGCCTGCCACGCCGAGAACAACATCCCGGTCGTCGGCCCCGAACTGGTCAAGCGCGGCCGCGAGATGTCGTGGATCCGCATCGACCGCTTCGAGGAGAAGCTGGAGCCCGGCCACAGCGACGTGCGGTTCGTGCCGATGATGTGCCAGCACTGCTCCGACGCGCCGTGCGAGATGGTGTGCCCCGTGTACGCCACCTACCACAATCCCGAGGGGCTGAACGCGCAGGTCTACAACCGCTGCGTCGGCACCCGGTACTGCTCCAACAACTGCCCGTACAAGGTGCGCGCGTTCAACTTCTTCGACTACTCGGCGCCCG
>CAZMQP010000093.1:0-8502 GCA_964568385.1 uncultured bacterium | reverse complement strand
TTCGGCCAGGTCGGTCGGCCAGGCGGCGTCCAGCTTGATGGGGAGCCCCAGCAGGTAAGTGCGGGCGCCGGCCCCGATGCTCATGTGCGGGCTGTCGAGCCGCCGCCGGCCGTTCGTGACCGCGCTCAGGCGCAGGCGCTCCCCTTCGTTCCACACCACGCCGGCGTCGGCGAACAGCGCACCGCGGATGTTGAACACGCCGATCGGCAGCGGCCCGACGAGGCCGAGCTGCTGGATGAACGGGAAGCGCAGCTCGACGCTGGTGAGCAGCACGCGCGAGCCGATGAGGTCGAAGTCGCGGAAGCCGCGCAGCGTCGAGAAGCCGCCGATGCGGAAGGCCTGCGGGTCGTCGCCCCCGCTCAGGCCCGCCAGGCCCCGGATGCCGAGCGTGTAGCCGGCCGTCAGGTCCCAGTACCGGCGCAGGTCGGCCGAGACCGTGTGATACGCGAGCGCGTTGTCGAACAGCGGCAGCGCCGGACTGTAGCTGACGTTGTAGCGGCCGCCGTTGACCGGGCCGTAGTAGCCCGACAGCGAGTTGTCCCCGACCAGCGACACCGAGGGCGAGGAGACCGAGCGGTACTCGCGCCCCGCGCGGAAGAAGTCGCCGTTGGCGTCCTCCTCGAAGAACGTGCGTTCCACGAACATCTGGGTGAACTGGAACTCGGCGCGGCGGAAGCGGTCGAAGGGGTACGACACCCCGCCCAGCGCGCCGAAGCTCCGCTCCGAGAACAGCTGGGCGCTGCTCAGCTGCTCGCCCAGCGTGGTCACCCGCGACTGGTAGTAGTCCTTGAAGTGGAACGCGCCGAGGCTCCAGTCCCAGCGTTTGGGGAGGAAGCTGTAGATGGCGAGCGCGTTGGTCTCCTCGATCGAGTTGGCGAACACGTCGGTCGCCACGTAGAGCGCGCGATCGCCGAGGAAGTCGCTGAAGTAGAGCTGCGTCTGACCGATGACGCCGTAGCCGCTGGCGGCGAACAGGCCGCCATTGAGCATCTCGGGCGACAGGCGCCAGCGGTAGGGTTCGGGCTCCTGCCCCAGCACGCTGTCGGCGAGCGCGAACGGCCCGCCGCGCTCCTCGAGCGGGGTGCGCAGCGTGCGCGGGGCGCGGGTGGTGTCGGGCGGCGGGACCGGCGCGCGCATGCCCATCTCCTCGCCCTCCCAGGCGCGCGGCTCGAGCGCCACCGGCGGCAGGGCGCCGCGACGCGCGGCGCGAGCGTGATCGCGGGCGGCCGCCCGCGAGCTGTCGGGCGCGGTGACGCTGTCGGGCCACGCCGCGACGAGCGCGCCCATCGCCCTTACGGCGGCGGAGTCGGGCGGCAGCGGCTCGGCGGCCTCCGCGAGCGACATCACGGACGCCGGCGTCTGGCGCCGCAGCCGGTCCACCACCGGGTCGAGCGTGAGCGGCTCCTGCACGGCGAAGATGTCCCAGCCGCCCTTGGTGAAAGCCGAGAACACCATGCGGTCGTTCTGACGCGACCACGACAGGCTCGAGATGCCGCCCAGCACATCGGTCAGCTGCAGCAGGCTGCCGTCGGCGGGATCGAACAACAGGATGTCCGGCTTGCCGTTGCGGTCGCTGATGAACGCGAGGCGGCGGCCGTCGGGCGACCACACCGGCGAGCGGTCCTCCCCCGCCGTGTCGAGCACGAGGCGCACGCCGCCGCTCGCGAGGTCGAGTTCGTGGATGCCGTAGTGCCCGTACCCCGAGGGACCGCGCTGCGGCTGCAGCACCAGCGGCGCGCTCCGGTCACTGCCGAACACGATGCGGCGGCCGTCGGGCGACCACGACGGCTCGCGCTCGTCCCAGGTGTCGTTCGTGAGCCGCACCGGTTCGCCGCGGACGGCATGCACCAGGTAGAGGTCGGACCGGCCCGCGTGCACGCCTGCCACCACGATGCTGTCACTGACGGGCGACCACGACGGGAACGACAACGCGTCGGCGGGGAGCGTGTGGGTCGCCAGCACCTTGCCCGAGCCCGCGTCCACCACGTAGAGGCGGTCGCGCCCCGCGCTCTTGGCGGTCAACGCCAGGCGCGTGCCGTCGGGCGACCAGGTCAGCGAACCGCGGAAGGACGGGATGGATTCGAACTGCACGTTGCGCTCGCCGCGGATCACCCGCCGCAGCGGCCGGCCGTCGAACGCCGACATGATGTAGACATCGGTGTACTGCTTGCGGTCGCTGAAGTAGGCGATGCGGTCGCCCTGCGGCGACACCGCCGGCGCGGTGTTGGCGTTGCTGGCGTCGCGGCGGTGGTCGGTGAGCCGCCGCCCGTAGCGCTCGGGCGGCTCGTGCCGCGCGATGGTCGGCCAGTAGCGCTTGCGCAGGTATTCGCGCCACTGCTCGTCGAACTTCTCCACCGACAGGTCGTAGGTGCGCTGGAACGCGCGCTCGAAGTTGCGGTTCGAGCGCACCTTCTGCAGCAGCTCGCGGAATCGCTCCTCGCCGAAGCGCTGGATCAGGTACTCGAC
Source organism: uncultured bacterium (assembly GCA_964568385.1). Taxonomy (GTDB): domain Bacteria; phylum Eisenbacteria; class RBG-16-71-46; order RBG-16-71-46; family RBG-16-71-46; genus CADEFY01. The sequence goes on along the minus strand of CAZMQP010000093.1, from coordinate 6,036 downwards.
CGCGTTCTGCCCGGCCTTGTAGACGAGGTACCCGCCCATGTACGGCAGCGGCGGCAGGTAGTCCGTGAGCACGCCGTCGCGGCAGAACATCTCGGCGTTGGGCTCCATCCCGAGCGAGTAGTACTCGGCCATGCCCTCGGCGAACCACAGGGGCACACGGAAGAAGCCGGCGCCGGAGAGCATGGACAGGCCGGTGTTGTTGTAGAACAGGTCGAACTGGTAGGCGTGCACGAGTTCGTGCACGAGCACGTGCCGGAAATCCTCGTAGGACCCCGTGAACGGGAGTACGACCCGGTCGCGCAGCGCCTCGGTGAATCCGCCGGTCGAGCCGTCGATCAGCTCCGGGGTCACGTTGGTCTGCGAGAAGTCGTTGTGCGAGCCGTAGACGATGATCGGGATGCGCTTGGACAGCCGGTGGCCGAACGACACCGCGAACTCGGCCTGCGTCTTTTCGGCCAGGTCCAGCGTGCGCATGGCGAGCGAGTCATGCCCCGAGTAGTAGTAGACCTCGAAGTGGTCGGAGCGCAGCGACCGCCAGTCGAAGTCGCGGTACTGGACCTTGTTCTGTCCGAAGTACTGCGCGTGCGCGGTGGCCGCGCCGGCAGCCGTCAGCAGCAACGCCAGCCCCGCGGCCGCGATCCGGCGACTCGTCCCGCCCATGGTGGTGACTCCCTCTCTCGTCCGGCCTTCCCGACTCACGATGCCCGGCCTCCCGGTGCTACCCCGCGGCGGCACCGGCGTTCCCGGTGCGCCCGTCAGTACTCCCAGCGCGCCTTCAGGCTGACATTGAACTCCTGACCGCGCTGCTGGGCGAAGCCCGGCGTCTGCCGCCGCTGCATCAGCTCGGTGGTGAAGTAGATGAATCGGTTGATGCGGTACTCGGCCTCGACGTCGCGTTCGAAGGCCAATTCCGTGGGATCCACGCCCGGGCGGTCGAAGCCGGGCAGCCGCTGCCGGTAGCGCAGGGCGAGCTGCGGTGTCAGCTGCGTGCCGACGCCCACGATGAGCCCCCCCTCGCCCTGCAGCAAGCCGCCCTGCTGGCGCTGCACCTCCCACTCGGTGAGCCGGCCCTGGAAGAACTCCGACAGGCCCTCGGACAGCTGGCTGTTGAGCTGCCGCGTCAGGTAGTTGTCCAGCGGGTCCGAGAACGACAGGTTCCCCGAGCCGCCGTCGTCGAAGAACCGGCCGGCGGTCAGCTCCTCGATGATCACCTTCTGGTCCCAGTCGTTCTCCTGGCTCTGCAGCGTGATGCTCGGCCGGCTCGAGCGGCCCGAGATGCTGGCCACCACCGTCTCGTAGGAGCGGTCCACGCTCCCGCCCGCCGCCGCCACCGTCCGGTTGGGGCGCAGCCGCGTGGTCGCCACGATGTCGAGCTCCGGGTCGACGCCGAAGAGGTTGTCGAACTGCAGGTTCGCCCGGTCGATGGTGAAGCGGTTGCTCAGGAAGTAGTAGTGGCCGCGCAGGCTGCGCATCTCGCCGAAGATGATGAGCGAGTCCGGCGTCTGCTCGAGGTCGAGGTCGGCGTCGAACTCGATCTCGCCCTCGGGCGGGCGCCAGCGCAGGTTGCTGTTCGCGCTGACGTGGATGCGGTAGGTCCAGTAGAGCGGCATCGTCGCCGCGGCGCGCTTCTGGACCTCGGACTGGTTGGCGAAGTCGAACTCGACGACGCCCTTCTGCAGCGCCACCTGCCCCACCACCTGCGGCATCCGCTGGCCGTCCACGCGCGGCCCGTCCACGACCACGAAGTCGCCGTCGAGCACGGCGGCGTAGAGCCCCGCCTCACGCGCGGTGAAGTCGCGCATCGCGAGATCGAAGCGGTAGCCCACGAGCTCGAGGCCGTTCAGCGTCACCGTGCCCTTGGACCACAGGCGCCCGTCCCGGCCCTGCCGGGCGCTCAGCGTGTCGAGCCGCACGCCCGACTCGTCGAACGTGAGGTCGGCGTAGAGCCCCTGCACCAGCTCCTCGCGGTTGATCGGCCGCAGCAGGCCGTCGCGCACGCGCGCGACGCCGTCGATCTGCGGCCGGCGCGTGGTGCCGCCCACGGTGGCGCTGAGCTCGAAGCGCCCGTCGGCCGACTGCACCTGCGGCACCAGCAGCGGCAGCAGTTGCAGGTCGCCGCGCGGCACATCGGCACGCCACTGCATCGGCGCATCGGGCAGCTCCGGCGGCCGGCCCAGCGCCAGAAGCACCGGCATGCGCCCCTCGATGCGCGAGCCGACCCCCTGCATGGTCAGCTCGGCCGACGGCACCTCGAGCATGCCGTCGGCGTAACGGGCGCGCACCTCGAAGCGTTCGGTGCGGTACTCGCCGTAGCCGAAGTCGGCCGCGCGCCCCGTGAGCTCGAGCCGCGGCTCCGAGGGCCGCCCGGCGATGTCCAGCCGCCCGCTCGCGCGCCCGGTCCACTCGCGCGCCTTCGGCTGGAAGCGGCCGATGCCGTCGATCGGCAGCCGTTCGGCGGTCAGCTCACCCTGCCAGTGCGACGCGTCGGCGAGCCAGCGGACGACGGCCGTGGCGGTGAGCGAGTCGGGCCACGGCCGGCCCGTCCCCGTCACCGCGCCCTGGAGCCGGCCCGTCCCGTCGGCGACGCGGAAGTCGAGCGACTCGACGGACAGTTCGTGGACGCGGCCCGAGAGCGCCAGCGACAGCGAGTCGCCGGCGTGGAAGGCGAAGGCCGGGTCGGCGCATCGCGCACGGAAGCTCCAGCGCGGGTCCCCGGAGCGCCCGGACACGCGGAGTTCCGCGTCGGCGCGCCCGCCGAGCCCCCAGTCGGCCGGCATGCCGACGCGCGAGAGGTCGAGGTCGCGCGCCGCCAGGCTGAAGTCGTAGAAGCCGCCGGGCGACGCCCAGCGCCCGCTGATATCGAGCCGGGCCTCGCCGTCGCGGGCCACGAGCCGGTCGATGATCACACCCTGCGCGTCGCCCCCGAGGCGCACGAGCCCGTCGGCGGACCAATCGAACTGGTCGCTGCGCATCTCGGCCGAGGTCATCGCCATGTCCCAGCGGTCGGCGTCCCAGGCGGCGCTCCCCGTCAGCACGACGAGCGTGTCGCCGGCGTGCGCGAGCAGCGGACTGAACGTGGCGGTGCGGTCCCCGAGCTCGAGGCTGGTGCGGGCGCTGTCGAGGTGGATGCCGCTGAAGAACCCGTCGGCGGCCGACACCCGCGCAGTGAGCGACGGCGTCGGCAGCAGCCGGCCCTCGAGCGAGTCGGCGCGCCACCGCGCGAACGACGTGGCGCTCCAGTCGGTGTCGGCGCCCTCCAGCGCGCCGCTCACGCGCAGCTCGCCGTCGCGGCTCTCGACGCGGCCGGCGGCGCTGCGCAGGATCCCCGTCAGCCCGGTGGCGCGGCCGTCGGGCCACTCGTCGAGGGGCAGGTCGCGCACCGTGAAAGGACCGGCCCAGCGCCCGTCGAACACGGTGGCCGAGAGCCGGAACTCTCCGCCACGACGGAAGCCGGCCACCCGGAACGAGTCGCGGGCCACGGCCGGGAAATCCACCCGGACGTCGGCCGAGTCCACGCTCCAGCCGCTCCACTGCGACGACGCGAGCGTCGCGGTGAGCACGCCGCTCGGCAGCGCCTTCTGGCGCGTGTCCACGGCGTAGCGGAAGCGCCCCTTCAGCTGACCGGCGGGCCAGCCGCGCAGCTGGAGCGCGCTCCAGTGGGCCGGATCCGCGTCCTCGGCGAGCCCGCCCACCTCCCACCCCTGGCGGTTCCAGGTCACGCTCCCGGCGAGGTCCCCCGCGAGCGATCGCGCCCGCAGCGAGTCGAGCGAGAGCGTCTCGTCGGCCCAGCGGAAGCGGCCCGAGCCCTCGACCGCCAGGCTGTCCCACTCGAGATCGGTGTCGAACCGGCCCTGCGTCTCGGTGCCCAACGTGGCGGTGATGCGGCCGCGTCCCTCGCCCGTCACGTCGAACGTGCGGTTGTCGAACACCTTCGCCAGCCATGCCCAGCGCACGCGGGCCAGGTCCACCCGAAGCTGCCGGTCGGTCGCGCCCGGCGGCCAGCGCGCCTCGGCCGTGAGCGCGAGTTCGGGCGAGCGCACCTCCTGCACCTGCAGGCGCGAGCCCGAGGGACCGCTCTCGAACAGCGCGCGCACGCGCTCCATCCGGCTGTCCCACGGGCCGTCCGCCCACGACAGATGCCGCAGTTCCACGCGCAGATCGCGGCCGGTGGAGCCGTGCACCTCGAGGTCGAGGTCCTCGAAATGGTCGACCGGCTCCGGCGCCAGCACGCGCGCCCCGCGCAGGCGCAGGACGAACGCGATCGTGCGCGGCTCGCCGGCGCCCGCGGGCCCCGAGCGCCACGCCGGCACGCGCCACGTGCGCCCCTCCCCCGCATCGAGCCGGATGACCGGCTTCTCCAGCGTCAGCTGGATCGGACGACTGCCGCCGCGCAGCAGCGACCACAGCGAGTAGCTCATCGTGAGGGATTCGGCCACCAGCAGTTCGCGGCCGTCGCGGTAGCGCACGCGGGGCTGTGGCACGCGGAACCCGGTGAAGGGATTGCCGCGGATGTCGAGGATCTCGACCTGGATGTCGCTGCGCCGCGCCAGCAGCTGGTTGAGCAGCAGCGCGGTCTCGTGCGCGACCAGTTCGGTGCGGTTGGCGAGGTAGAGCGCCGTGCTGACCATGACCACCACGAGCAGCCCGGCGAGCGAGAGCAGCCCGATGCGCACGAGCTTGCCGACGGTCCAGCGGACCGGCTGCGGCACGTGCTCGACAGCCTCCTCGATCTCGTGACGCAGCGTCTCGACCACGCCCTTGGGCTCGGGCTCGCGGCCGTCCGCGTCACGCTCGTCGGGGGGTCTCGGGTCGGTCATGCCGGAGGCTGCCTCCTCTAGAACGTGGGGCCGATGGCGAACTGGAACTGCGGCCTTCGCCCCCGGCCCGGGAAGTCGGGGTGTTCACCCCAGGCGGCATCCACCCGGAGTGGTCCGAACGGGAGCACGAATCGCGCGCCCACCCCATAGGTATAGCGCAGGTCGTTCGGCCGGCCACGTCCGCTGCTCCACGGCGCGACGAAGTCCGACGCCTTCAGGTACTCCGGCCGGGCCCAGACATTCCCCGCATCCACGAACGCCTCGAGGCCGAGCGGCCCCAGCAGCGGGATGCGCAGTTCCACATTGGCCAGAGCCATGGCCAGCCCGCCGTCGGCGGGAATCGAGTTCTCGGCGTAACCGCGGACCGAATTGACTCCGCCGACGAAGAACCGTGACGACCTCGGCACACGCGCCACCTGCTCGTCCGGCGTGTCGGGCGAGAACGCGCCCGGCGCGTCGCCGAAGGGCTCCATCACGCCGCCGCTGGCGCGGACCGCCAGGTTCCAGCCGTTCGGCAGCGGCGTGTACCAGCTCGAGACGACGAGCAGCTTGCGATAGCTGCTGGAGCCGCTCAGCGGGCCGCCCGCCAGCTCGCCGGAGACGGTCTGGATCGAGCCGCGCGTCGGCGCCAGCCGGTCGTCCCGCATGTCACGCGTGACCGAACCGGCCAGCGTGTTGGTGCGGTAGCGGCCGACCACGGCACGCGCCAGCGAGTCGGCCACGCCCGTCGAGTCGTCGTTGCGCACCTCGTAGTCCTGCTCGGCGAACGTGTTGCGCTGCACCAGCGCCCAGCGCCCGTAGCGGCCGATCTCGCGCTGCAGCGAGAACTCCACCCCGCGCTCGTCCAGCCGCTGCACGTAGCGGTTGTCGCTGCGGTCGTCGATGCGGCGCACGAAGCCGGCCGCGGTGCCCTGCAGCCGCAGGCCGAGCAGCCACGGCTCGGTGAGCGTGAACGTGCCCTCGGCGCGCCGGAACTTGCCGTCGCCGAAGTAGGCGAGCTGCCCGTTGAGCACGCCGCGCAGCGCGCGCGTGTCGAGATTGCGGTGGCCGAGTTCGGCCTCGGCGCGGAAGCGGTCGGTGGTGCCGCTGCCGATGCCGCCGTCCACCCACCGGGTGCGCCGCTCACGGACCCGGATGCCGAAGTCCACCCGCTGCGCCAGCGAGTCCGGCCGGCTCGACACCTGCACCTGCTGGAACAGCCCCGTCTCGTAGAGGCGCT
>CAZMQP010000092.1:0-8525 GCA_964568385.1 uncultured bacterium | reverse complement strand
GGGCTCGCGCTGTCGTTCGAGGGGCTCGAGGCCCGCGACCGCGCCGTGATCGAGCGCGCCGCCGCGCGCGGCATCGCCGTCGCCGCCGCGTTCGGCGGCGGCTACGCGCGGCGGCTCGACGACACCGTGCGGATCCACGCCACCACGACGCGGATCGCGCTGCGGGCCGCGGCCGCCAGGGCGCGCGCATGATCCGCGCGTTCACGGCGGCGGGCGCGGAGGCGCGCGAGGCGGACGCCGCCGAGGCGATGGCGGCCGTCCGGCAGGAGCGGGCGAACGCGTGGATCGACCTCGATGGTGAGAGCGACGAGACCGTGCGCGACCTGCTCCTGCCGGCGGGCGTGCATCCGCTGGTGATCGAGGACATCGTCAACGAGACCAACCGCCCCAAGGTGGACGACTACGGCGAGTATCTCTACATCGTCGTCCACACGGCGCGCTGGGAGCCGGGGCAGGCCAAACCCGCGCTGCGCGAGCTGGACCTGGTGCTGAGCCAGCGGCTGCTGGTGACCGCGCACGAGGGGGAGACGCGCTCGGCGGCCGCCGCGGCCGCGACGCTGCCGCGCCGGCCCGAACTGCTCACGCGCAGCCCGGCGCACCTGCTGCACTACCTGCTCGACGTGCTCGTGGACCACTACCTGCCCATCACCGACCGCATCGCCGCCGACGTGGACCGGCTCGAGGAGGTGGTGTTCCGGCACGACCGCCCCGAGGTGCACCGGCGCATCGTCCGGCTCAAGCGCGGCATCGCGGCGCTGCGCCGCGTCGTCGGGCCGCAGCGCGACACCATCCTGGCGCTGACGCGCGACGAGTTCCGCAGCATCCCGGCCGAGGTCCGGCCGTACCTGCGGGACGTCTACGACCGACTCGCGCGCGTCTCGGACCTGCTCGACAGCTACCGCGACGAGGTCGCCTCGCTGCTCGAGCTGCACGTCTCGGTGACGTCGAACCGCATGAACGAGGTGATCAAGCGGCTCACCGTGATCGCCACCATCGGGCTGCCGCTGACGGTGATCACCAGCTACTACGGCATGAACTTCGAGCTGGCCGAGTACCGCTGGGTGCACGGGCCGGGATTCGTGCTCGGCCTGCTCGCGGCCACCGCGCTCTGCACATGGGGCTACCTGCGCTGGCGCCACTGGGACTGAGCGCGGCCGCTCGACCCCGTGTTCCGGGGAGCGGCGCTCGGTCGAACTGGTAGAGGGGGGGCCCCTACCCGGATGCCCTGGAGGCCATCGCCCGGGGCGGGACGATGCAGGCATCCATGCAGCCCCGGGATCCGCGCGGTCTGCTCCCGTGTCGCTCCTCCACCTCGCTCGGATGAAGAGAAGACGCTCATGGGATTCGACAGGCTCCGTGCAGCGACGGTGCCTCGGACCGGAGGGAGCTTCCCTGCCAAGGAGTCATCCCTGCCCGGCTGCTGGAGGCAGTGTGTTTCCGCGCCGCGGAGGTGTCAAGGTTTCTTGAGGCCTGCCCCCGAAGCCGCGGCCTTGGCGGGCGCGGCGTCGCCGACCACCTCGAGGCCGACGTCGTCGATCCACAGCACGCCCTCGGCGGGCGCGTTCAGCAGGTACCAGGACCACACGATCTCGCTGCCGGCGGGGACGTCGAACTCGGTCTCGATGTAGCTCCAGTCGAACGTGCCGGACAGCAGGTCGCGCCCCGGGGACGCGTGCAATCCGATCTTCGGCGCCTGGGCCCACAGCTTCACGTAGGCCGTGCCCTTGAGGCTGTCGCCCTTGAACCACGCGCTCGCCTTCACGCGCTTGCCGGCCAGCTCGCGGCCGAACGGCTGGCACACGCCCATGCGCGTCTGCACCAGCCCGTCGAACATCTGCGACAGGCGGATGCTGCGCTTGCCGGTGCGGGCCACGGTCGAGTCCACGTCGATGCGGGCGCCCTCGTAGGGGGGCACCGCGATCTCCCAGCGCAGCGCCGAGCCCTCCTCGAACGAGGCGTCGGCGATGAGGTTCACGCCCGGGACCGGACGCTTCAGGGGCGGCGCCGCCTCCAGCGTGAGCGAGGCGTCGTCCACGAGCAGCTGGCCGGTGCCGAAGATGCCGGCGCGCACGAACAGCACGTTGGTGAGCGGCGGCACGACCACCGAGGCCTCGCGCAGCACCCAGTCGGTGAGCGGGTCGTCGAACTGCGTGCGGTGCCACGCAAGGTCCATCGCCGGGTCGTCCACCTTGTTCACGCGGAGGCGCTTGCGCGCCTCCTCGCGGTCCACATTCCAGTCCTTCGCCAGCCGGGTGATCGTGTCGCGATACGCCTGCACCAGCAGGTAGGCGCGGCCCTGCAGGCCGTTGCTGCGCGTCCAGACGCGGAAGCGCGCGAGCTTGCCCCACGCCTCGGGGCCCACCGCCACCGTCTGGCTCCAGTTGTGGGCCATCGGGAAGATCGTGCTCGTGTTGGCGATGTTGACCGCGAAGTCGCCCGAGCGGACGAGGAAGGAGTCGCGCCCGAAGAAGACGGTCGGGATGCCCGCCTGCGAGGTGTCCCAGGCGGTCGGCAGCCAGTCGTGTCCCGGCAGCGAGCGCTCGAAGCCGGGGTTGGCGAGCAGGTTCCGGGCAGGGGCGCCCTTCTGTGCGAGTGCGGGGGCGGCGGTGAGGCCGGCCGCCAGCACCGACATCAGGGCGAGGGCGCGGAGCGTTGCGGATCGGGGCATGGGCTCTTCCGTCATGGGTGCGTGCCGGGGGAGGGCGGCGGGTGCCGCACGAGGCGTGGCCGAGAAGTATCCCGTCGGCGGGCGGGAGGGTTCAAGCGGCGAGCGCCCGAGGATGACAGGGGGTTGGGAAATCGGCGGTGGCGGCGCCGGGCGCGGGCGCCAGCCGGGCCGCCCCGGGCTCGAACCCATCCCGCCCCCGCTTCCCAGCGCCGCGGCCTGCGGCTAGCTTCGGAGCCCACCATGGCGACCTGGTTCTTCACCTCCGACCTCCACGGCCAGAGCGACCTCTACGAGCAGGTGTTCTCGCTCGCGGTCGAGCGCGCCCCGCGCGTGCTCGTGATCGGCGGCGACCTCGGCCCGCACTCGAGCGGGCAGAGCGGCGTCGCGCGCCAGCGGCTGTGGCTGGAGGGGTTCCTCGTCGAGTTCGCCCGCCGGCTCCGCGAGGCGGTGCCCGGCTGCGAGCTGGCGCTGCTCATGGGCAACGACGACTGGGCCGCCAACCTCGACGTGCTCGACCGCCATCACGGCACCCTGTGGCGCCACCTGCACGAGCGCCTCGAGCGGCTCGACGGCGTGCCCGTCGCGGGGCTCTCGTACGTGCCCATCACGCCGTTCCAGATGAAGGACTGGGACCGCTGGGAGGACGGCGACGAGGAGGCGCCGCTGCGGCTCGCGGGGCATCGCAGCGACGCGGCCGGCATCGTGCACAGCATCGAGCTCGACCCCGCGCAGCGCACCCCCACCATCCGCGACGCGCTCGAGGCGCTGGCGGCCGCGTGCGTGCCGCGCGAGACCCTCTTCGTGCTGCATTCGCCCCCCAAGGGCACGGCCTGCGACCAGATGGGGCAGGGGGCGCACGTGGGTTCGCGAGCGATCCGCGCCTTCATCGAGCGCCACCAGCCGCCGCTCGTCCTGAGCGGTCACATCCACGAGTCCCCGCGGGTATCCGGGGCGTGGCGCGACCGGCTCGGCGCCACGACCTGCGTCAATCCGGGGCAGTTCGGGCAGGCGCGGGTCTGCGGGGTGTGGTTCGATCCAGGCGATCCGGCGGGCACGCTCGCGCACACCGTTCACGCCTGACGCGGACCGGACGCCGCCGCGCGCGGCGCGTGCTACCGTCCCAACGTCATCGCTCACCCGGCCGTGGAAGGAGGCGCCCCTGCACCCTCGCAAGTCGACGATCGCGCTGGCGGCTGTGCTCGTGCTCGCCGTGTTCGGCTGTGGCGGCACCGGCGGCAGCGGTGAGCAGGCCGCGAGCGCGCCGGGCGCGTCCGGCACGAGCTGGAGCGCGTGGGACGCGGGGCTCGAGCGCGCGAAGGCCGAGCGGCGCTACGTCGTCGTGGACGTCTATACGGACTGGTGCGGCTGGTGCAAGCGCATGGACGCCGAGGTCTACGCGAACGCCGATGTGAGCGGCTACCTGGCGCAGAAGTTCGTCAGCATCAAGCTCGACGCCGAGGGCGACGCGCCCCTGCGGCACAAGGGCCACGCGCTCACCTCCAGCCAGCTCGCGCAGGCATTCGGCGTGACGGGCTATCCGACGACGCTGTTCCTCACGCCCGACGGCGACCTCGTCACCAGCATCCCGGGCTACCTGCCGCGTGAGCGGTTCCTGCTCGTGCTGCGCTACATCGGCGACGGCCACCTCGATCGCGGCGTCTCGTTCGAGGACTACGAAGCCCAGGCGGCGAGGTCCTGATGCCGATCCTCTCCGGCCACACGGTGCTGGCGGTGGACACCGAGACGACGGGCATGAGCCCCGAGGCCGGGCACCGCCTGGTCGAGGTCGCCCACGTCACCATCGCCGACGGCGCGATCGGCGAGACGTGGTCGTCGCTCGTGCGGCCGGGCCGCCCCATCCCGCCCGACGCGACGCGCGTGCATGGCATCACCGACGCCATGGTGGCCGAGGCCCCCGGCGCCGTGGACGTCGGCCGGCCGTGGCGCATCTCGCTCGCCGACCGGCCGCTCGTGTTCCACAACGCGCCGTTCGACCTGCCGTTCCTGCTGTCGCTGTTCCGCGAGGCCGGCGCGCCGACGCTGCTCAACCCCATCATCGACACGCTCGGCCTGGCGCGCGGGCTGCCCGACGGCGCCGCGGGCAACTCGCTGCAGGTGGTGCGCAAGCGGCTCGGCCTGCCCGAGGAGCCCGCGCATCGCGCGCTCGGCGATGCGCTCACCACCGCGCGCGTGTTCCTGGCGCTGGCCGAGCGCTGGGAGCGCGAGCGGGGCATCCGCTCTCTGAATGAGCTCGCGGCGGTGAGCCTCGACGTCATGCGTACGACCGGCCGGCGCTGAGCGCCGGCACATCCACCCGGAGGTTCTCTGATGGCGGCCCCCCCGCTGACCCCCCCTGCAATCGGTTCCATGGCGCCGGACTTCAAGCTCAAGGGCCGGCGCGGCGTGTTCCACACGCTGTCCGAGCATCGCGGCGACAAGAACGTGCTGCTGGTGTTCTTCCCGCAGGCGTTCTCCAGCACCTGCTCGCACCAGCTGCCGCTCGTGCAGGCGGCGCTGCCGCGGTTCGCGGCGGCCGACACGGTGGTGTACGGCGTCAGTTGCGACAGCCACTACAGCAACACGCTGTTCGCCGACCAGCTCGGCCTGGAGTTCACGCTGCTGTCCGACTGGATGCGCACGACCACGCAGGACTACGGCGTGCTGCTGCCGGCGGCCGGCTACGCGTGGCGGGCCAGCTTCCTGATCGGCAAGGACGGCCGCCTCGTGTGGATGGAGGCGAGCGAGGACATGGGCGACATCGAGAAGCACCCCAGCGTCGAGGGCGCGCTCGCGGCGCTCGCGGCACCCGCCGCGGGCTGAGGCGGTGGGCCGGGGCGCCCGCCGCCCCGCCCGCGACCGGCATGGCACGCACCGCCCCCACCGTGGTGGTCGCCGACCGCGACGACGCGCCCGGACGCGCCCTGGTGGCGCACCTGCGGCGCGAGGGGTTCACCGTGGTCGTCACGCACGACGAGGGCACCGCCCGCGCCGCGCTCGACGCGCATTCGCCCGACTGCCTCGTCGCCGCGCTGCAGGAGCGCCGCGTGGACGGGCTCGCGCTGCTCGCGCACGCCCGGGCGCGCCTCCCGCACATCGCCGTCGTGCTGCTGACCGACGCGCCCGACCAGGCGCTCGCCGTCGAGGCCATGCGGCGCGGCGCGACCGACGTGCAGGCGCGGCCGGTGCAGCCGGAGCGGCTGCTGGCGGCGCTGCAGCGCGGGCTGGCGCATCGCGCGCTGGCCGACCGCGTCGCCGAGATGGAGGGGCTGCTGTCGCGGCAGCTCGGCATCGAGGTGCTCGCGGGCCGCTCGCGCTCGAGCGCGCGCGTGCAGGCGCAGGTGCGCCAGGTCGGCGCCACCCTGAGCCCGGTGCTCATCGAGGGCGAGAGCGGCGCCGGCAAGAGCGTCGTGGCGCGCGCCATCCACTGGAGCGGGCCGCGACGCGACGCGCGCTTCGTCACCGTCACGTGCGAGGGGCTGCCCGAGAGCCTGGCCGAGGGCGACCTGTTCGGCACGCAGTCGGGCGACGTCGTCCGCCCGGGCCGCATCGAGCGCGCCGAGGGCGGCACGCTGTTCCTGGACGAGGTGGGCGACCTGCCGCTGGGCGTGCAGCGGCGCCTGATGCGCGTGCTGCAGCGGCGGGTGTTCGAGCGCGCCGGGGGCTCGGAGCCGCTGCGCGCCGACGTGCGGCTCATCGCCTCGACGCGCTTCGACCTGCAGGATGAGGTCGCGGCCGGGCGGTTCCGCGGCGACCTGTGGGAGGCGCTGTCGGTGCTGCGCATCGAGGTGCCGCCGCTGCGCGAGCGGCGCGAGGACATCGCCCCGCTCGCCGAGGGGCTGGTGCGGGAGGTCTCGCGCATGCAGGGCCGCCGGGTGCCGTCGCTGTCGGCCGGCCTGCTCGACCGGCTCACGCGCTACGACTGGCCGGGCAACGTGCGCGAGCTGCGGCGGGTCATCGAGGACGTGGTGCTCGTCTCCAAGGGGCAGCGCGTGCTCGACGTGACGGCGCTGCCGGCGGCGCTGCGCGAGCAGGACGAGGCGGCGCTGGGGATCTCGGTGGGCATGCGCCTGGCCGACGCCGAGCGGCGGCTCATCACCGCGACGCTGCGCCAGGCCGGGGGGGACAAGCGCCGGGCGGCCGCCACCCTGGGGATGCCGCTGCGGACCCTGTACCGGCGTCTGGCCGCCTACGGCCTGCACGGAGCGGCGCCGCCGGCGCCGAAGCCGCGGCCGAAGGGGCGTTCCAAGCGGGCGTGAAGGCGGCGGCCGGCCGGGCCGATACCCACGGGGAACCCCCGGTCGTCACGGAGGACCCATGGCCGAGCCCCAGCCCATCGAACCCGACGAAGCCCCCAGCCCGCCCGCGCAGCCGCCGGCGCGGGCCGACTGGCTCGTGGGCGCCGACGAGGGCATCGAGGCCGAACTGAAGCGCACCGCCTCGAGCGAGTCCGAGGCGCGTCCCGCACCCAGGCTGTTCCGGCCGGGGCTCGATGCGTCCATGGAGCTGGAGTCACCGGCCGCTGCGGCCGCGATGCCGCCGCCGACGCTGATCCGGCCCGCCGCACCGGCTGCATCGCCACCGCCGCCGCGCGAGGTGTTCGGCGCCGTGCAGCAGGAGCAGGAGCCGGGCGACCGCAAGCCGGGCACGACGCCGATGATGGCGTGGGAGGCGGGCGCCAACAGCGTGCCCTCGCTGCCGCGCGAGCGGGCGCCGATCGCCTCGGTGATGCCCGAGACGCAGCGTGACTTCCCGATGGACGACGCCGAGGAGCGCCAGCGCCAGAAGGAGGAGCGGCGCGCCGACATCGAGGCGGCGGCCGAGAGCCTGCGGCGGAGTCACACCGTGGTGCAGCCGCAGGCGTTCGAGATCGAGGCGCCGAGCGTGCCGTGGTGGGTGCAGGTCGCGCACGTGCTCCGCCACGACCGCCGCATCCAGGCGCTGGTCGCGGTGTCGGTGCTGGCGGTCGCGGTCTTCTTCGCGTGGCCGCGCGACGGCGGATTCGCCTCGGTCGCCGAACTCAAGCGCGATGCCGCCCGCTACGACGGCCGCTCGGTCGTGGTGAAGGGCAAGGTGGGCGAGGTGTTCCCGGTCGGAGGCGGGCACGCCTTCAACCTGCACCAGGGCCAGGACACGCTGGTGGTGTTCACCCGGGTGCGGACGCCGCGTTCGCGCGAGCAGGTGACCGTGAGCGGCACCATCAGCACCGGGTTCCTCGACGGCGAGGCGCGCCTGGCGCTGTTCGAGTCCACCGAACCGCTCGCCAAGTAGGTCCGCGCCGCCGCCTCGAGCCCACGCAGGCCCCGCCGACCAGTGCCAGAACGCGTTGCCAATATGGCAGCGCGTTTCGCATTGGAACGCGCACTCGGCGCCCGACCATGTGAACAAAACACTTGTGGCACATGGCGATAGCGTGTCGGTATGAGGCTTTGCAATTGCCAGTCTTGCCAGCACCAAGACGCGCCTCTAGGTTGCCCTGTGTCGGCGCGGCCGTATGGCCGTGCCCCGGTGCTGCAGCCGAAACCCGGCGCGACCGGCACGGGCTCCGCCCGCACGGACCGCGCGCGTTCCACCATCAGCAGGAGGTCTCGATGAACTTCCATCCTCTGGCCGACCGGATCCTCGTCCGTCGCATCGAGGAGCAGGAGACGGTGCGTGGCGGGATCATCATCCCCGACACCGCCAAGGAGAAGCCGCAGGAGGGTGAGGTCGTGGCGATCGGGCCCGGCCGCCTGACGGACGACGGCAAGCGCATCTCGCTCGAAGTGAAGAAGGGCGACCGCGTCCTCGTCGGCAAGTACAGCGGCACCGACGTCAAGATCGACGGCACCGAGTACACCATCCTCCGCGAGGACGAAGT
>CAZMQP010000091.1:0-8560 GCA_964568385.1 uncultured bacterium | reverse complement strand
CCACGGTGGCGGCACTCAATCTCGACATGGTGGGAGAACGGCAGGACGACTGCGGCAGCACGTTCCTCATCGAACGCGCGCCGCATCCGATGGGGTCGGTCATGGAGGACCTGCTGGCGGTCATCCGCCACGAGGCGCAGGACTGGGTCGAGTCCTACTCCGGGCCCGGGCACTTCTCGATGACGCGCATGTCGGAGGTGCCCTATTCGGGCGGCAGCGACCATGCCGTGTGGCTCGATCCCGCGGCCGGCGTGCCCTGTCCCATGCTCATCCAGTGGCCCGACCGCTACTACCATGCCTCGTCGGATACGCCCGAGCGCTGCGATCCGCGTTCGCTCGCGCACACGGCGCGCACCGCGGCCCTCTACGCCGCCGTGCTGGCGACGGCGGGCGCCGACGAAGCGGGCGCGCTCCTGGCGCTGGCGGGCCGGGCGGCGAGGCGGCGGCTGTTCGGCGCGCTCGAGTCGGAGCAGGCTGCCGAGCGGGCCGCCGCCGAGCTGCGGCGCGGGCACGCGGCGATCGCCTCGTGTGCGCGTGTCGCGACGATGGTAGGGGCCTTCCCGCCGGCGCTGGCGGATGCGCACGAGTCCCTGCAGGGGTTCTTCGAGAGCGAGGTGGCGCCCGAACTGCATCTGCCGCGCCCTCCGGGCGATGCCGAGCCGGGTTCGCCGGTGCCCGCGCGCCTGCTGGCCGCGCCGCTCGACCTGCAGCGGCACCTGCTGCCCGGCTGGGACCGGGCCACCTCGGACGAGCGCGAGGCGTGGAGGCGGCATGACGCGGCGATGCCCGGGGGCACGGCGGCCAGCGACATCGCGTGGGCGCTCGCGGACGGCACGCGCAGCGTGCACGCGATCGCCGAGACGCTGCGGCTCGAGGGTCACGCCGCGAGCCCCGAGGATGTTCAGCGGCTGTTCGTGCGGACGGAGGCGCTCTCGCTGTCGGGCTGGGAGGGCGAGCCCGGGTTCAGCGGGCCGGCTTCCGCGCCGCCGCCCCCGCGGCCTTGACGGCGGACGTCCAGCGCATTCGCTCGATGCGGGCGAGCGCTCCCGGATTGACGTCGCGATTGACGCGGGCGACGTCGGTGCGGTCGGCGAGTGCGGCGAGCTTCTCGACCGTCTCCCAGCCGTCCACGACCTCGCCGAACACGGTGTAGCCGCCTGCGTCGAGGTGCGGCAGGTCGCGCAGGCAGATGTAGAACTGGCTGCCACTCGAGCGGCGCTCGGGATTGACGCTGTCGGGCTGGCGTGCCATGGCCACCGAGCCGCGCTTGTGGAGCGCCCCGATCTCGGCCGCCAGCGTGTAGCCGGGGCCGCCGCCGCCGTCATCGAAGGGATTGTCGTTGGCCGAGTTGGGGTCGCCGGCCTGGATGACGAAATCCTTCACGATGCGGTGGAAGGTCTGGCCATCATAGAAGCCCTCGCCGGCGAGCTTGCGGAAGTTGGCGCAGGTGGCGGGTGCAGTGCTCTCGAGGAGCCGGATGCGGAACGCCCCGAGCACGGTCTCGACGGTGACGACGGAGTCCGCGGCGGCGGGGGCCGGCGCGCGCCTGGCAGGCGGGGGCGAGGGCGCCGCCGCGGCGGTCGCCGCCAGCAGCGCCATCACGACAGGGAGCCGCCTCGCGAGGCGACGAGAAGCGGTCCGGTGGTGCATGGGCGGGTCTCCTGGACTCCGGTGAGTCGGAAAGTGACAGATGCTGAACGTGCCCCCGGTGCGCTGCGCTATACTTCCCGGCCGCTGGCCTCACCGGCGATCGGATCCCGAGCGGGTCCGGGCCGTGCCGCGACCGCCCACAGGCGGCCGGTGCGCCCCCGGTCACGCCGATGGGAGAAGTACCAGTGAGGTTCGCACGAGGTGCAGGCGCCGGTGTCATGGATCTGCCCTTCGGCCACTCCGGCCGCGATCAGCCGATCGCGCGCGGCCGTGGGCAGGTCGAGGCGCAGCAGGCCATGGGAGCGGTCGAGGGCGGTGGCGGGGAAGCGCTCCGCGACCTCCTCGCCGACCTCGTAGCAGCATCCCCGGATGGCGGGGCCGAGATGCACCGTGACGTCGCCGGGCCGGCAGTCGGAGGCGCGGGAGACGGCGAGCAGCGCGGCCTCGCACATGCCGGCGGCGACGCCGCGCCAGCCGGCGTGGGCCGCGGCCACGGCGCCGGGGGCGGAGTAGAGCAGCGACAGGCAGTCGGCGGTCGTGACCGCGAGCGCCAGGTCGTGGGAACGCGTCACCAGGGCATCGCACTCGGGCACGTGGCCGGGCGCGTCCACCTCGACGACGCGCGCCCCGTGCACCTGGCCGGCGGTGACGAGACGGGCGGGGTCGAGGCCGGCCTCGCGCAGCAGGCGTTCGCGGTTGGTGCCGACGGCGTCGGCGTCGTCGGGAGTCGAGCGTCCGACATTGAGCGAGTCATACGGCGGGCCGCTGACTCCACCCCGCCGCGTACTGAAGATCAACGTCACACCCGCGGAACCCGGGGTGGGACGCCAATGGGGTACGGCAAGGTCCGTGGCCAGAGTCCACATGGACCGTGAACGCTAGTGAGGCCGGCGGAGGCGCGTCAAGCGCGGGCCGGCAGGGGAGGCACATGGTCTCGAAGCAGCGGATGGCGGTGACGATGGGGGTGGTGGCGGGTGCACTGGCGCTGGGGCTGACGGCGCTGGCCCAGACGCCGCGCGGCGGGGCCGCCGCGCCCCGGCCCCGCGCCGTCGCGACCGTGGGGACGCGCTCGATCGACGCACAGGAGTTCGAGGGCCGCGTGCGCGCGGCCCTCGAGCAGTATCGCTCGCGTGGCGCCAACGTCCCGGCCGAGGCGCTGCCGACGCTGCGCCGACAGGTGCTCGAGGGGGCCATCCGCGCCGAATGGACGACGCTCGAGGCGATCCGCACCGGTGCACTGGTCTCCGTCGCCGAGGCCGAGGAGGCCATGAAGCGCGACCCGGTCTTCAATCCCGGCGGCCGGTTCGACGAAACGCGCTGGCTCACCATCCGCGCGACGCAGAAGCCGCAGTTCGATGCGGCGCTGGCCCGCGCGCGCGAACAGCTCTCCGGCCAGAAGCTGGCGGAACAGCTGCTGGCGCGCTTCACGCCCGCCGAGGCGACGCTGCGCGCCGAGGCGGAGCGCGAGCTGGCGCGCGTGGACATCGGCCAGTTCGGGCTGCGCCGGGCGGACTTCAAGGGCACCTTCCCGGAGCCGCGCGAGGAGGCGGTGCTGGCGGCCTACCGTTCGAACCGGCAGTCGTTCGCGCGTCCCGACCGCGCCACGCTCAGCGTGGTCTTCGTCAACACGCCGGGCCTGACGCCGGCCGAGCGCGCCGACGCGGCGCGCGTGCGTGAGTGGAACGCGGCGATGCGCCGATCGGCCGACAGTCTGCTCGCCGCCGTCCGGGCCGGCGCCGACTTCGAGGTGCTGGCGGTCCCCCACGGCGGCATCCGCCCCAAGGTGGAGGCGACGCCCGCGGCGATGCCCGCGTTCTGGAACGGCAGTGCCGCCGACCAGGCCGCGCTCTTCCGCACGCCGCGCGGCGAGTTCCTGCCCGCGCCGGTCCCCGCGACCGAGGGCTACCTGGTGGTTCGGGTGGACGCGCGCAGCGAGGCCCATGTCGCCACGCTCGCCGAGGCGGCCCCCGAGATCCGCGCCCGCCTGCGCGACGACCTCGCTCGCAACCACGTCGCCTACGAGATGCGCGACCTGTACGCGGCGATGCGCGACTCGCTGGCCGGTCCCGCGTGGCGCGTGCGCTGGGTGTTCGCCGATCCCCAGAGCATGCGCGTGCCGGCGCCCACGGAGGCGGACCTCGACCGCTACTACCGCTCCCGGCTCGCCGACTACTCGCGCTTCGACGCGCAGCAGGGCCGCATCGTCGCCACGCCGCTCGCCGAGGTGCGCGACGACGTGCGCCAGCGGCTCGAGACCGACCGGCGCGTGGAGGCGGCGCGCACCCTGGCCGAACGCGTGGAGCGGGCCTGGAGTGCCGGGCGGCGCGAGAACGCGATCGAGCGCACGCTGTCGCTCGCGGAGACCGAGCCGACCCCGCGCGGTGCACCGCTGGATGCCACGACGGCCGGCACGCAGCTGGCGGCGGCGCTGTGGAAGCAGGGCCCGGACACGAAGACGGGGCTGGCGCCGGTGGCCGGCGGGTTCGGCGTGTGGCAGGTGCTCGGCCGCGTGGACCGCCACGTGCCCACGTTCGAGCAGGCGCAGCCGCAGGTGAAGGCGGAGTTCGACCGCCGCTGGCTCGCCCGTGAGGAGGTGGGAGGGCGCGCGCTGTACGACCGCGACCCGTCGCGATTCCGCGGCGGCGACATCATCTACTACGAGCGCGCCAGCCTGACGCCGCCGGAACTGCTCGACGTGCCGCTGACGCGCGCCGAGGTGGAGGAGTGGTTCCGCGCCAACCGCGACAAGTTCAGCGCGCCCGAGCAGGTGCGCGTCCGGCACCTGCTCGTGGAGCCGGCCGGCCAGAGCGACGAGGCCGACCGCGCGGCACGCGCGAAGGCGGACGCGCTTCTGGCGCGTGCGCGCGGCGGCGAGGACTTCTTCCGGCTCGTGCAGGAGCACTCCGACGACGAGCCCACGCGTGCCAAGGGCGGTGACCTCGGGTTGTTCGGCCGCGGCGTGATGCTGCCGGGCTTCGAGGACGCCGCCTTCCGCATGCGCCCGGGGCAGTTCAGCGGCCCGGTGCGCACCGAGGCCGGCTACCACATCCTCGAGTGCCTCGACTACGAGCCCGAGGTGGTGCAGCCGCTCGACCTGGTCTACTCCAACGTGGCGTCCGACGCGGCGCGCGTGAAGGCCGAGTCGCTCACCGTGCTGCGGGCCGACAGCCTGCTGCGGGCGCATCGCTCGCCCGCGTCGCTCAAGGCCGCGATCCAGAAGAGCGGCTTCGAGATCCACACCTACGAGCACCGCATCGGCGACGTCGTGGGCGCCACCGTGGTGCGCCCGTTCTTCGAGGCGCTGGAGCGCACCCGCGCCGGTCAGATCCTGCGTCCGGCCTATCGCGCGCGCGGCTCGGGCGTCTGGATCGCCTGGGTGGACAGCATCTCGCCGCCGCGCGACCCGGTGTGGGAGGAGGCGAAGCCGCGTGCGGTCCAGGCCTACCGTGAGGGCGCGGGGGTGCGAGCCCTCGAGGCCAAGCGCGCCGAGATGGACTCGCTGCTGGCGCAGGGCATGCCCCTCGACACGCTGGCGGCGCTGTGGGGCGGTTTCAGCGTGGTGGCCGACATGGCCAAGGGCGGGGCCATCCCGGGCTACGGTGCGGCGGCCGCGCTCGACTCGTTCCTGTTCGGCGGCCCGGGCCGCACCGCCCCGGGCGTGGGGGAGACGAGCGGCTGGCTCGACCTGCCGAACGGCCTCGCGCGGGTGCGCGTGCTGCTCCGGACGGCTCCCGAGATCGCCCTGGTGGAGCGGCGCATGCAGCAGCTGCGGTCCGAGCGCATCGAGGTGTCCATGCGCGCGCACTTCGCCGAGGTGGCCAAGCGCCACCCGCTCCGCATCCACGACCCCGTCCTGAGGGACACGCCCCTGCCGGTGCCGCAGGCGCCCTCGGGGAGCCGCGCCCAGCGCTGAGCCCTGGGGCGCCACCCCCGCATGCCCCGAACTGCATGCCGGCCGGGCCCGCGACCGGGCGTCCTGCACGGTCGCGGGCCCTTCGCGCGGCCGCAACCCTCCTGCGGGTCACGGCGGCGCGCCGAAGTGCCGATGGTATGGTCCGTGCGAAGCATCGCCGGTACTGGAGGAGTCCCGAGATGGCCACGATGCCCCAAGACCCCGTGAGCAGCGCCCCGACGCGACTCGTGCTGGTGGATCTCGACTGGGCGGATGCCGACCTGCTGCCGGTCCTGCTGCAGCGGCCGGGGGTCTCGGTGCGTCTGGTGGCCGGGGAGCGGCCCCATGACCCGGGCGTGCGTGTCGCCGAGATGTGCGGCCTGCCGCGGACACTCGACCTCGCGGACCTGACGCGCGAGATCTTCGACCTGGCGCTCGTGGGCGAGGGGAGTTCGCGCCGCACCCAGCTCGAGAGCCTGCTGCTCGCGCTCGGCACGCCCTGCCAGACTCCGCAGGAGTATCTCGGCGGTTTCGCCGACGCGCCCATGCAGGGCATCGAGGCGCCCATGGCGCTGCATGCCGCCGCCTTCGAGCAGAGCCTGAGCGGGGGCGCGCTCGACGCCGTCCTCGCCGAGGCCCTGCCCGAACTGCGCGATCCGAGTCCGCTGCTGCCCTCGACGCCGTCGCTGGTCGGACCGCCTCGCATGCTGGTGGCCGACTTCGGCGACTTCCCCTCGCGCGAGGCGCGCGAGCGGCTCGAGGAGGCGATCAAGGCGCTGGTCGAGGACAGCGGCGCCGGCACGGCGGAACTGCACACGGCCGAGGGCGGCGCGCTGTCGCTGGTGGCCCAGGTCGGCCCCGAGGACCGCCTGCTGCGCGGGCTGATCGATCTGGCCATGGAACTCGGCACCCCGCAGGTGGTGCGGTTGGTGTCCGAGCCCGGCAAGGGGCGGCTGTGGGGCGCATGGCCGTTCCAGACGACCACCCGCAAGGGCGTGCTCGCCGCAGGCGCCATCGACGCCGGCCAGGACCTCGGCGCCTGGGCCAGCATGGTCGAGGACCTGCGTGCCACCTGGGACGAGGAGGACCGCGAGCGCGCCAGCGCGGCGTTCCCCTTCACCCCCCAGCGCGAGGCCGGCTGGCTGCCCGCGGCCGACTTCCGCCATCGCATCGACCTCGCGCTCGAGCGCAACCGGCGCGACCGGATGCGATTCGAGCTCCACCGCATCGACCTGCCCGACGCCCCGCGCGCCGTGGAGCGCCTGACGACGTGGCTCCCGAGCCAGCTTCGCGACGCCGACCGCCTCTGCCGCACCGGGGACCGGGGGCTGATGCTGCTGATCGCCGGCCCCCCCGAGGCCTTCCTGCACCTGCGGCGCCGTCTGCTCGCGCTGTGGGACACCGCCTGGAAGGAGGAGGGCGGTCTCGGCCCGGCGCCGGCCCTGGTGGACCAGCACGTGGCGCTGCAGGGCCCCGAGGACGGCGAGGCGTTCCTGAGCGCGGCCGCCGTGTGGCTGGTCTCGCACTGATCCGGCCCGCCCGCGGACGCCTCCCGGGCGCTTGACCGCCGCACGAGCACGCCCGCATCCTGCCCCGCCTTGCGCGACCAGGAGACGCCCGTGCCCGCCCGCATCCACCGACTGCCCCAGGAGACCGCCTCGCGCATCGCCGCGGGGGAGGTGATCGAGCGCCCGCTCTCGGCCCTCAAGGAGGTGGTCGAGAACGCGCTCGATGCCGGCGCCACGCGGCTCGAGGTGCGCGTCGAGAAGTCCCTCGACCATGCGTTCACCGTGGCCGACGACGGCTCCGGGATCGCGGCGGAGGACCTCCCGCTGGCGCTCGAGCGCCATGCCACGTCGAAGCTGCAGGACATCGAGGGGCTCGACACCCTCTCGACGCTCGGCTTCCGGGGCGAGGCGCTGCCGTCGATCGCCGCGGTCAGCCGGCTGCGCGTCACCTCTCGCCCGGCGGGGACCGGCGCGGCCACGTTCCTGATGGTCGAGGGCGGGCAGGTGACCGAACAGGGCGAGGTCGCCCGCGCACAGGGCACCACGATCGAGGTCCGCGACCTGTTCTTCAACACGCCGGCGCGGCGCAAGTTCCTCAACTCGCCGGGCGGCGAGCTGCGGGCCGCGATGCGCATGCTCGAGAGCTACGCCTTCGCGCGTCCGGAGGTCGCTTTCCGCCTGCGCGTGGACGAACGCGACCGCTTCGACTGGGGCGCCGCTCAGAGCCGGCGCGAGCGCGCGGCGCAGATCCAGGGGGCGCGCCATGCGGCGCAGCTGCTCGAGTGCTCGGGCGAGCGCGGCGGCATGCGCGTGGCGGCGCTGCTCGGCCTGCCCGAGCACGCCCGCGCCACACGCGAGGGGCAGGTGTTCCTCGTCAACGGACGGTGGGTGACCAGCCCCGCGCTGTCGCAGGCGCTGCGGCACGCCTACGGCAACCTGCTCCCCGGCGGCCGGTTCCCGGCCGCGGTGGTGTGGCTCGACGTGCCGCCCGACCGGCTCGACGTCAACGTGCACCCGACCAAGCGCGAGGTGCGCTTCGCCGACGACGATGCGGTCTTCTCGCTGGTCGCCTCGGTCTGCGCCCAGCCCCTCACCACGCTCTACCCGCCCTTCACGGTGGTCTCGGGGGGCGCCGAGGGGGCGTTGCCGGCGTGGGCCGAGAAGGTCCAGGAGCGGCCGGTGGACGAGCACCAGCTCGGACTCGGGCTGCCGGCGCCGTCCGCGCCGGGCGCGCCGGGATCGCCGCCGGTGACCGCCGCCGCGGCCGAGGCCTCGCCCGAGAACGCTGCGGCCGAGCCGGAACTGTGGCAGCTCCATCGCACCTACATCCTGGCCGCCATCCGGGGGGGACTGCTCATCATCGACCAGCACGCCGCGCACGAGCGGGTCCTCTTCGAGGAGGCGCTGCTCCGCCTGCGCTCGGGGCGCCCCGCCACGCAGGAACTCCTCTTTCCCCAGGTGGTCGACCTGACCGCGGAGGAGTTCCACGTGCTCCTCGACGTTCATCCGA
>CAZMQP010000090.1:0-8635 GCA_964568385.1 uncultured bacterium | reverse complement strand
GCACGTCCTCGGGCGAAGTCGTGAAGCCGACCTGGTTGTTGACGATGATGTGCAGCGTGCCGCCCACGTCGTAGTGCGGCAGCTGGGCCAGCATCATGGTCTCGCCGACGATGCCCTCGCCGGCGAACGCCGCGTCGCCGTGCAGCAGCACCGGCACGCCGCGGTCGCGGCCGGCGTCGGACATGACGTCCTGGCGCGCGCGGATCGAACCGAGCACGACCGGATTCACGTACTCCAGGTGGCTGGGGTTGTAGTGCAGATTGAGGTGGATCTCGCGTCCGTCGGGGCCGGTCTGCGTGCTGGAGTACCCGAGGTGGTACTTGACGTCCTCGAGCCCGCCGATCTCGGGCGGTGCGAAGTTGGCCTCGAACTCGCTGAAGATCACGTCGAGCGGCTTGCGCAGGATGTTGGCGAGCACGTTGATGCGCCCGCGGTGCGGCATGCCGATCGTGAGCTGCTCCACCCCCAGCGAGGCGGCGTCGCGCACCAGCCGCTCCAGCATCGGGATCAGGGCGCCGGCGCCCTCGAGCGAGAAACGCTTCTGCCCCGTGTAGCGCGCGTGCAGGAACTGCTCGAAGCCGTCGGCCGCGAGCAGCGCCCGCAGGATCACGATGCGGTCGGCATCGGTGATCGCGGCGCGGCCGCGGTCCTGCTCCAGCACCGTCGCCCACCACGTCCGGGCCACCGGGTCGGAGAGCCCCATGAACTCGGCCCCGAGCGTGCCGCAGTAGGTCTGCTGCAGCCGCTCGAGCAGCTGGCGCAGCGTGCCCCGGAACTCACCCTGGAACGGCCCCGGCTCGACGTCGCGGTCGAGGTCGTCCTCGGTCAGCCCGAACGCCGACAATTCGAGATAGGGATGGTGGTCGGGGGCATCCCCGATCGGGTCGAGGCGCGACAGCAGGTGCCCGTGTTCGCGGTAGGCCTGCACCAGGCTGAAGACGCCGCCATCGGCCCGCGCGGGACCATCGCGGCGCTCGCCGAACGCCATCCCGGAGAAGAACAGCGCCCAGTCCTCGGGGACCTGGGACGGGTCGGCGAGCCAGCGGCGGTGCTGGTCCTCGATGTAGTCGGCGTTCGCCCGCAGGATGAAGTCGAGACGGCCCGGCATGGAGTCCTCATGTGGACGAGGTTCGCAGTCCACCGGCCGGGTGGGTCCGCCGACCGGAAACGCTGGTGGGAGCGCACGCTAGCACGGGAAAACCACCGCGGGGATGCGGAATTCTCCACTGGGTGAACCATGCGCCGCGCATGCCTCGGGCATGCAGGCCGCACGCGCCGCCCCCCTGCCCGCTCGTGGCCGGGGCCGCGAGCCCGCCCGTTTCGGGGGGGGATTCGCCGGAGTGAGCATGAGCGGCGTGGTCAGTTGGGTGGCCCGCCCCAAGGGCCGCCGGCATCCGCATCGGCACACATCCTGCAGCATGTCCCTGCGAAGTCCTGTCCGTGGAGGACCCCTCGATGCGGCACTGCCGGGGATTCACCCTGATCGAGACGATGATCGTCGTCACCGTGGCCGGCGTGCTGCTGGCCATCGGCGTGCCCGCCTTCGCCAGCTACCGCAACACGCTGGCGCTGCGCCAGGCCACCGAGCTGGTGCTCAGCGACATCGAGCGGGCCCGTCAGCTGGCCATCACGCGCCGGGCGCCGGTCTATCTGCGCTACGGCACCCCGCCCTCCGTCGCCACCACCGACCTCACGCACTACTGGCTGCACGTGGACACCAACGCCAACCGCATCGTGGACGCGGGCGAGACCTTCCGCCGCACGCAGCTGCCGGCCTCGACGCGGCTCTCCAGTGTCGCGCTCACCCCCGTCGACACGCTCGCCTTCGACATCAGCGGGATCCTCACGCCCGGTCACACCGGCGGCAAGATCGTCATCCAGAACGCCGTTCAGCGACGCGACTCCGTCATGGTGTCGGCGGCCGGGATCGTGTACCGCCCATGATCCTCGGCCCGGCTCCTCGCCGCCGCCGCAGGGACGCCGCCGGCTTCACGCTCATCGAGGTGATGGTCGCGCTCGTCGTGTTCGCCATCGGCGTGCTCGCGCTGGCCATCACCCTCCCGCTCGGCTCCAAGCGCATCGTCTTCGCCGGTCAGCAGACGCGCGGCTCGGCGATCGCCGCCGAACAGGCCGAGGAGATCCTCGAGATGCCCTACGGCGACGGCGACCTCACCGCGGGCACGCACGACCATCCCGGCAATCCGCTGCCCGGCAACTACCACGTGCGCTGGGTCGTGACCGTGGACCAGCCGGTCGCGGGCTGTAAGCGCATCGTCATCACGGCCGCCCGCCGCAGCGTCACCGCGCGGCCGGAAGCCACGCTCACCATCGTCAAGTCGAGCCTGTGAGGCCCCGTATGCGCCCCGCGCCCCGCACTGCACCCGGCTCCCGCGGCTTCGGCCTCGTGGAACTCATGGTCACGCTGATCGTGCTCGGCACCGTGCTCGGCGTGGTGTTCGGCGCCATGTTCCGCTCCCAGGACCACACGCGGCACCTGGGCAAGGTGGCCGACCAGCGGCAGATGGCGCGCACCGCGGTGCAGCTGATCGAGCGCGAGGCGCGCATGGCGGGCTCCGGCTGGGGCCGGCTCACGGTGTACTACAGTAGCAACGGCACCCCGCTCAGCATCGGCGCCATCAACCCCATCTACGGCGGTGCGCCCGGGCGCAGCGATGCGCTGGTGATGCTGGGCGCCTGGCAGGCGAGCACGACGCTGACCTCCAGCCTGACCACCCCCACCGACCTGATCCGCGTCGCCAGCGTCAGCGGGTTCGCCGCCAACGACCTCATCCTCGTGACCAACCTGACCAGCGCCCACCTGTTCCAGGTCACGGGCGTGGTCACCGCGACCCAGCAGCTCGACCACGCCACCAGTTCGCCCTTCAACGTGGCGGCCGGGTTCAGCAACTGGCCCGCCGGCGGCTACGCCACCGGCTCGTCCGTGTACAAGGTCACGGTCTCGACCTACACCTACGACTCCACCACCTACCGCCGCCCCGCCCTGCTGCGCGTGGAGAACGGCGGCGCCGCGCAGGTGGTGGCCTACGACGTGGACGGCTTCCGGGTCCACTACGTGCTGGATGACGGCACGTGGAACCGGAACCCCACCGACCTCACGCGGATCAGCAAGATCGTCCCCGTGGTCGCCACGCGTGTCAGGGATGCGCGCCGCCCGGTGCTGCAGGACAGCGTCTGGGCGATGATCCGCCCGCGTACCTTCTAGCCTGAGGAGCCCTCCATGACCCGCAGCCCCGCCCCACACCCGGTGCGCCACCCCGAACGCGGCATCGCGCTCGTCGCGGCGGTGCTCATCGTGCTCCTCTCCAGCGTCCTGGTGGTGACGTTCATGAGCACCACCGTGGGCGAGCGCGCGGTCTCGTCGAACGTGCAGACCGCCAAGGCCTCGCTCTACGCGGCCGACGCCGGCGTGCGCACCCAGCAGCAGCAGCTGGCGAACTACGCCGGCACGCAACTGGCCGCCAAGATCACGCAGTGGACCAACAACGGCGCCACCGGGCCGGTGATCCCGCAGCCGGACAGCCTCTTCAACGGCGCCCCGCTGACCGCGACCTCGACGAATCCGCCGTTCAGCGCCACCGGCAGCATCCGGTGGATGAACAGCACCATCGCCGACTCGCAGCAGGTCTACAACTACCTGTACACGATCCAGTCCACCGGCGTCGTCGGCCAGACCGGCCGTCGCAACGTGCAGGCCCAGGGGATCCTGCGCGTCAGCGCCACGCGCGGCAACTTCTCGAACTACCTGATCTTCACCAACACGCACACGGCGGCGAACGGCGCGGCGATCTGGTTCACGTCGAGCGTCACGTTCGACGGGCACGTGCACACCAACACCAAGTTCCGCTTCGCCTACAAGCCGACGTTCCAGGACTACGTGACCAGCGCCAACTCGCATGCGGACTACTACAACAACGGCTCGACGCTGACGCTCAATGCCAACAACAACGGCACGCTCGACGCCCCCAACTTCTACGGCGGCTTCGACCGCGGCCAGCCCACGGTGCCGCTGCCGACCAACTCCTACAACCAGCAGTCGGCGGCGCTCGGCCTGACCTCGACCGGCAGCGCCCCCACCAACGCGGAGATCAACGCGGCCATCGGCGGTTCCGGCAGCGGCACGCCCCCCAACGGCATCTACCTGCCGGTGAGCGGTGCCAACATCACGGGCGGCCTCTACGTGCAGGGCTCCCTCGACCAGTGCCGCATGTGGGCGGACACGACGACCGGCCTGCAGTACTACCGGCTCGTGCAGGGCGGCACGACCAAGACCTTCATCGTGAACCGCGCCGCCAACACCACCAGCATCCAGGTGGGCTCGGGCACCCCCTCGGTCTACACCGGCACGCCGCGCGGCATCCTGTACGTGAACGGCGGCATCAGCGACCTGCGCGGCCCCGACCGCGTGGACGGGCTGCCTCCCCCGGCGCTGGCCACGGGCACCAAGCTGCTCATCACCACCACGAACGACATCGTGGTTCAGCGTGACATCACGATGCAGAACTACGACGCCGCCACCAACGTCCTCGGCCTCTACTCGACCGGCGGCAGCGTGCGCATCGGCACGAGCGCCCCCAACAGCTGCAACCTCGACGCCTACGTCATGGCCACCGGCAGCAGCGGTGAGTTCAAGGTCGACAACTACAACTCGGGCTCGCCGCGCGGCACCTTCAACCTGCGCGGCGGTGTCGTCGCCAGCTACTACGGCGCGTTCTTCACGTTCAACAGCAGCGGCACGCTGCAGACCGGGTATGCGCGCAACTTCCGCTATGACCGCCGCGGCTTGTCGCCGCCCTACTACCCGACCACGACCCGCTTCAACGCCAATGTCCCCTCGGCCCGAACGCTGGCCTGGAAGGAGATCTGAGCATGTCCGAACCGACCTCGGGCGGCGGCAACCGCCTGTTCATGATGGGCGCCCTGGTGGTGATGGTGCTGGGGCTCACGTGGTCCGGCTGGCAGTGGATGCAGGGCCAGAAGCGGACCGCGGCGCCGGCGCCGGTCGCCCCGGCCGCGGCGCCGGCGGAGACCGCGCCTCCCGAGCCCGAGGCCCCTCCGGCCGAGGCGCCCGTGAACGACGGGGTCATCCTGAGCGGCTAGACGCCCGCCACCTCCGAGCCTCCCGGGCCCGGTTCCCTTCACAAGGGGCCGGGCCCATCCATTCCGCTCCCGGTCACTCCGCAGGGCGCAGAGGGGGCGGCCGGTGCAGCACCAGCCCCGCCAGCGCCAGGCTCCAGCTGCCGAGGCACTTGAAGCCCTCCTCGCCGGCCCCCACCCACTGCTGGGTCTCGTGCGAGAGCGACTCCCACGGCAGGGCATCGAAGCCCTGCGAGATCATGAAGCAGGCGGCGGCGATGGCCACCGGCAGCGCCAGGTCCGGCCGCCGGCGCAACTGGGGCCGCAGCGCGACGCCCAGCACGAGCGCGGTGACGACATACAGGGCGAACACGTAGATCTCGGGATCCGCGCCGAATGGGGTGGGCACGCCGCGGCGCGCGAGCACTTGCGAGGCCGCCTCGTGGAATTGCGCCACCTCGTCGAAGGCGAGCACGATGCCGAGGATGCCGGCCCCCGCCCACGCGAGGCGTTCGCGGCGATCGCCCCCCGAGTGGCTCAGGAGCAGCAGGGACCAGCCGGCAGCCACGAAGCAGAAGCCGCTCGCCAGCGACATGAGGCCGTTGAAGCGGCCGCCGCCGTCTCGGAAGTCCACGTAGTAGTGGAGTCCCTCCCCCGCGATGGCGGCGAGGAGGCAGACCGCCAGGCCGCCGAGGTAGGCGGGTATCAGCAGGGACCGGTGCCGGCGCCACGACGCCGCCAGTGCGGGCCACCATCGGCTCAGGTTCATGCGGGTGTCCTCCCGGGGGCGCCGAAGGGGTCATCGGCAGGGCGCGGCCCGGAATCGAGGGACCCTGCGCGTGGCTGGTGCCGGGAGCAGGACTCGAACCTGCACGGGCTTGCGCCCAGCGGATTTTAAGTCCGCTGCGTCTGACCATTCCGCCATCCCGGCCCTGAGACACGAACGCCCGGGCGTCCCGCGGGGGGAGGCCCGGGCGTGCGTGCGAGCGCGCCGGCGCTCAGTGCCCGTGGCCGCCCGGGGGCGCTAACGCGTCCACCACCTTGACGCACGGGTACTTGGTCAGGAAGCCCTGCACCTGCCAGCCGAACAGGCCGAGGAAGCCCAGCGTCACGCCGACCTCGGGCAGGCCCACCCACACCTGGTCGGGGTGCAGCGACGGCATCACCAGCACGTGCCGCTCCACCCAGATGCCCGCCATCGCGATGAGCGAGAACGTCATCAGCAGCATCGGGTTCGTCTTGGACGTCTTGTTGAGCATGCCGAAGAACGGGATCACGAACACGAGCGTGAAGGCCAGGAACCCGAGCCCTCGCCACGGCTCCTCGAAGCGCAGGAACACCCACCACGTCTCCTCGGGCATGTTCGCGTACCAGATCGGCAGGTACTGCGACCAGAACAGGTAGGCCCAGAACACGCACCACGCGAAGATGATCTTGCCGACGTCCCAGAACATGCTCGGCGTGATGTAGGACTCGAGCCGGTACTTGGTGCGCAGCTGCGTGGCGAGGAACGCGATGGTCGCGATGCCGCAGATGAACGCGCCCGCGTACACCCACCAGCCGAACAGGCCGCTCACCCAGTTCGGCGTCAGCGCCATGATGAAGTCCCAGGCGAACACGGTGAACAGCGCCACGAACAACAGCGCCAGCTGCGGCGCCAGGTGGGCGGCCTCGTGGCGGTAGCGGTTCGCCTCGGCCTCATCGCCCTTCCAGCCGCCCGCGATCCGCTCGTAGTCGGCCTTGAGCGACTCGGCCACGTACGGCTTGAGCCGGTGGAGGTCCTGCCGCAGCGACACGCGCACCAGCTTGCGCGACAGCCACCAGAACAGCGCCAGCCCGCCGAGCGTGCGGATGAACAGGAACGGCACGTTGAGGAATGCGGCCTGGCGGGGCTCGACGTGGCTCGTCCACGGCAGGTAGGTGCCGATGCCGAACACGAGCAGCACGCCCATGGTGGCGATCCCCGCGGGCAGGTAGGACGACAGCGATTCGCCGAGCCGCATGATCGGACCGCCCCAGCGGCCGTTGGAGAGCCGGATCGCGGACGCGATGGCGACGCCCGACATGGCGATGCCGAGGAAGTAGAGGGTGTTGATCGCCCACGCGCCCCAGGCCCGCAGCGGATTCGTGACCAGCAGGTAGGCGAACGCCGCCACCCCGATCGCCAGGCAGGCCATCCAGATCCGGCGCTTGCGGGCGTTGGGCGTGACCGGCAGCTTGCTCGCGATGTCGCGGAGGATCGCTTCGTGGCTCATCGCGGGCTCGTCTTCTGCATGTGGCGGATGTAGTTCACGAGGTCCCAGCCGTCCTGCTGCGTCATCGCGTTGCCGTACGACGGCATGATGGCGCCGCCGTGGCGGATGTACATGTAGAGGTAGCCGTCGGTGCGGCCGCGCGAGGTCTCGGCGAGCAGGTCCGGCGGCGGGATGAACTTGGCGGCGATGGGGCCGTCGCCCGCCATGGACTTGCCGTGGCAGCTCCAGCAGACGGTCGCGTACAGAGAGTCCCCGCGGGCGATCGACGCCTCGGTGGCCGGATACGGGTTGCGCGTGAGCACGCCGGCGACCTCGTAGGGCGCCCGGTCCGCCGAGTAGACGTCACGGCCGATGGTGGGCACCGCCAGCGAATCCGGGCCGCGCGCGTTGGTGGCCCGCCCGGTGATGGGATCGCGCTGCTGCGGATCGAGCGCCACCGTCTGCCGCATGTCGCGGATCGGGTAGTAGTTCAGGTGGGTCAGCGACTTCTGGGCGTCCTTGCAGCCCTGCTGGAACGAGGCCGACCACAGCGCCAGGAGCCCGACGAGGAACCATCTAGGCATGGACCTGGACCTCCTCGGCCTCGTGGCCCTTGAGCATCTCGGCGACACGGGGCGCGGTGTCCGGGCCGCAAGGCACCCAGACGCCGATGCGGTCCTCCTGGAAGCGCGGGTCGTAGGGCGCCACGGCCTTGGTCTGCGGCAGGCGCGCCAGCGCCAGCATCCCGAGCAGGTTGGAGAGCCCGGCGATGAGGATCATGGACTCGTAGCCGATCACGACGAAGCCGGGAATCGAGATCAGCTCCTTGCCGCCGACCACGAGGGGCCACGCCTGCACCGTGTAGATGCACAGCGCGAAGCCGCCGACACAGCCGAGCACGCCGCCGATGAAGGTGATCCAGCGCACGAGCGAGGGGCCCTGCTCGAGGGCATGCTCGATGTCGTGGTGCGGCACCGGCGAGAACACGCTCAGCCGCGTGTGCCCGGCCTGGCGCAGCGTGGTCACCGCGCTCGCCGCGTCGTCCACGTAGTAGAAGATCCCCATGACGCCGTGGAACTTGGGCGGCTTCGGGTTCAGGAGCGGAGCCAGCAGTCGGTCGATCATCCGTGCGCCCTCCGTCGCGGCGGTGGCAGCGTCTCCTTGATCTCGGCGACCGAGAACGCGGGCAGCGCCCGCACGAACACGAGGAAGAACATGAAGAACCAGGCGAACGAGCCGACGATGAGAGCGACCTCGGTGATGCTCATCTTGTAGTAGAACCAGTTGGCGGGGTTGAAGGCGCGGGT
>CAZMQP010000089.1:3908-8659 GCA_964568385.1 uncultured bacterium | reverse complement strand
GCACGGTGGCGGCGAT
The DNA here is from genome assembly GCA_964568385.1 of uncultured bacterium. Taxonomy (GTDB): domain Bacteria; phylum Eisenbacteria; class RBG-16-71-46; order RBG-16-71-46; family RBG-16-71-46; genus CADEFY01. The sequence continues at coordinate 8,643 of CAZMQP010000089.1, read as the reverse complement.
GCCCTCGCCCTCGCGGATCACGCCGAGCAGCAGGTGCTCCGTGCCGATGTAGTCGTGCTGGAGGCGAGCCGCCTCCTCACGCGCCAGGTAGATGACCTTGCGGACCCGCTCGGTGAATTTGTCGTGCATGGCGATCTCGGAACCGCCCGCGTCCGGCGGGCGGCCCTTCCTCCTTTTCTATCGGGGCGACGCTTCTCCCGACCCGTCGGCGGCGGCGAGCCGCTCCCGGACCAGGCGGGCGCGAGTGACGTTCCGTTCGTCCGGGGAGAGCTCCCGCCCGGCGAGGCGCTGCAGGTGCCCGGGCTGCGTGAGCACGAGCAATTCGTTGAGGGTGCCGAGCGGACAGAGGCCCTCGAGCCCCATCGCCACGCCGAGCCGCACCGCGGAGGACAGGTTGATGACCTCCTTGGCCTGCACGGAGCGGCAGTAGCGCAGCGTGCCGTAGGCCCGCCACACCTTGTCCTCGATCTGGGTGCGCGCGTCGCGCAGCATGCGCTCGCGTGCGCGCTCCTCGGTCTCGATGATCTGGCGCGTCACCCGCTCGAGGCTCTCGATCGAGTCGCGCTCGCTGCGGCCCAGCGTCGTCTGGTTCGAGATCTGGAACAGGTTGCCCATGATCTCGCTGTGCTCGCCATAGAGCCCGCGCACGTTGAGCCCCACCTGCGTGACGCTCTTGAGGACGCGCTGGATCTCCTCGAGGATGACGAGCGCCGGAAGGTGGATGAGCACCGAGGCGCGCAGCCCGGTGCCGGCATTGGTCGGACAGGCGGTCAGATAGCCGATCTCGTCCGACCACGCATAGTCGAGCGCCTGGTCGAGGTCGTCGTCGGCGGCGTCCGCCAGCCCCCACGCCTCGGCCAGCTGGAAGCCCGGCGTGAGCGCCTGCAGCCGCAGGTGGTCCTCTTCGTTGATCATCAGCGACAGCCGGTCGTCGGCCGCCACCAGGATGCCGCGCGGACGCGCGCCGTCCCCGAGTTCGTGGCTCACCAGATGGCGTTCGACCAGCACCTGCCGCTCCTGCGGCGAGCACTCGTGCATGCGCAGCAGCACGCCGCCCGTGTAGGCGCGCGACTCGCGCGCCGCCGCGGCCACGCTCGCCAGCACGCCCTGGAGCTGCTCGTCACGGGCGCGGTGCGTGAACGGCACGTCCTGCAGGTTGCGGGCGAGCCGGATGCGCGTGGACAGCACCATCTCGGCGTGCGGGCCGGTGCCGTCGAGCCACGGGCTCGAGCGCTCGAACAGGGCGTCGAACTCGGCGTGCCCGCTCATCGCGCCCCCCCGCTCGCCTCGGCGCCGTCGCGGGGCGCCGCCTCGAGCCGCTTGATGTCGTCGCGCAGCTGGGCCGCCTGCTCGAAGTCCTCGCGCTCGACCGCGCGCCGCAGTTCGTCGTGCAGGCGCTGGATGCGGCGCGAGCGCGAGTCCTCGGCCTTGCCGTGCGTCGGACGCTTGCCGCGGTGCCGCGTGTCGCCATGGATGCGCCGCAGCAGCGGCCGCAGCTGCGACTGGAACGCGACGTAGCACTCGGAGCAGCCGAGCCGTCCCGTCTCCTTGAACGACGAGTAGACGAGGCCGCAGCGCTTGCACTCGACGTGCCCGACGCGCTCCTCCTCCTGCGAGGTCATGCTGTCCACCATGCCCGCGAGCAGGTCCGCGATCTCGAACTTGGGCTCCTTCGGCGTCGGCTGCATGCCCTTCTCGCGGGCACACCGCTCGCACACGTGGATCTCCGACATCTGATTGTCGTGGATCTCCGTGAAGTGGACGCTGGCGGGGTGCTTCCCGCAGATCTGGCAGAGCATGGGTCCCTCACTCCCGTCCGGGCACGAGGCGGCCGTTCTCGAGGCGCCACACGTCGTCGGCGCTCTCGGCCAGCCTAGCATCGTGCGTGACGGACACCACAGTCTGATGCCGGTCGTGGGCCATGGAGGACAGGAGTTGGTGAAGTCCCCGTGCGTGCGCCTCGTCGAGATTCCCGGACGGCTCGTCCGCGAGGATGATCGCCGGCTGGGACACGAGCGCCCGCGCCACGGCCACCCGCTGGGCCTCGCCGCCCGCGAGGGCCTCGGGACGGTGCCGCGACCGGCCCTCGAGGCCGACCGCGGCCAGCGCCGTGGCGGCCTCCGCGCGTGCCTCCTCCAGCGAGCGCCCGGCGATGAGCAGCGGCATCATGACGTTCTCCTCGGCCGTGAACTCGGGGAGCAGATGATGGAACTGGAACACGAAGCCCAGGCGCTCGGCGCGGAGCCGGCTGCGAGCGTCCTCGGACAGGTTCTCGGCCTTCAGGCCGCCTATCTCCAGTGTCCCCGCGTCGGGCCGGTCGAGTGTTCCGAGCAGGTTCAGCAGCGTGCTCTTGCCCGAGCCCGAGACCCCGACGATCGCCACCAGCGTGCCGCGCCGCACCACCAGGTCCACGCCGCGCAGCACCTCGAGCCGGCCGCCGGGCGCGTCGTAGCCCTTGAACAGGCCACTCGCCACGAGCGCGGGCGCATGGCTATCCGGCGTTCCCGCAGCCGTTTCGGCGCCGGTCTTGAGAGTCCCGCTCAAGCCGGGCCCCGGATCGCGGCGATGGGGTCGAGCCGCGAGGCACGCCAAGCGGGATACCACGCCGCCAGCAGGCACAGCACCAGCGCGGCTGCCGCCACCATCAGGAAGTCCCCCGCCTCGGGCCGCACCGGCAGGGTCTCGAGGAAATAGACGTCCCCCGGCAGCCGCACGAAGGGGTAGCGCATGAGCACCGCGATGAGCCCCCCGCCCAGCGCCAGACCCAGCGCCACGCCCGTGCCGCCGATCAGCAGGCCCTCGAGCAGGAAGATGCGGGCCACGAGACGCGGCGGCGCCCCGAGCGTCTTGAGGACGCCGATGTCGCGGCGCTTCTCCTGCACCACCATGAACAGCGTGCTGACGATGTTGAACGCCGCCACCAGCACGATCAGCCCGAGGATCACGCCCATCACGGCCTTCTCGAGCTTCATCCACGTGAACAGGTTGCGGTTGAGCTGGATCCAGTCGTTGGCGCGCAGGTCGTCACGGCCGGCGGCGGCGAGCAGGCGCTTCGCCGCCTCGGGCGCGTCGAACATGTCGGCGAGTTTGATCTCGACGCCCGTCACCGCCCCGCCCAGTTCGAAGAACGCCTGCGCGGAGGGGATGGACAGGAAGCCGAAGCTGGAGTCGTAGGTGTAGAGGCCGGAGGAGAACACGCCGACGATGCGGAACGGCCGCAGCCGCGGCGCATAACCGAACGCCGAGGCGCGATCCGCCTGCAGCGTGGCCAGCAGCACCTGGTCGCCGACGCGGGCGCCCAGCTGCGCCATCAGCTCGGCGCCGAGCACGATGCCGGGCTCGCCGGCCTGCGTGACGCCGGGAATCGAATCGAGCGCGGGCGTGATGGACTTGCCGATGGACGTGACGGCGCGCTCGTCGAGCAGCGAAACGCCCTTGAGCACGACGCCCTCGGAGAGCCCGTCGTGGAACACCATCGCCTTGGCGTACACGAACGGCGACGCCCCCACCACGCCCGGCTCGCGCGCGAGCGACTCGGCCAGCGCCGCCCCGTCGGCGATGCCGCCGGTGTCACGGCCGAGCAGCACGACGTGCGCGTCCGTGCCGGCGATGCGCGACTGGATCTCGCCCTCGAATCCGTTCATGACGCTCATCACCGTCAGCAGCGCGCACACGCCGACGGCGACCCCGAGCACGGAGATGCTGGTCAGGAGGGTGAGGAACCCGCTCCGCGGCCGGCGGCGGACGTAGCGCGCCGCGATCCACAGCGGAAGGTTCACTTCCGGCGGGCTCCGTCCTCCGCGGACTCCGGTTCCGCCTGGTCGTCGGGGGCCGGGCGGCCCTCCTCGGGGCGGAGTTGCGGGAACAGGATGACGTCGCGGATGGACTTGGAGTCGGTGGCGAGCATGACGAGACGGTCGATGCCGATGCCGACCCCGCCCGTGGGCGGCATGCCGTACTCGAGCGCGCGCAGGTAGTCCTCGTCGAGTTGCTGCGCCTCGTCGTCACCCCGCTCGCGGGCGGCGCCCTGTGCCTCGAAGGCGCGCCGCTGGGCGTCGGGGTCGTTCTGCTCGCTGAACGAGTTCGCGATCTCCATGCCCGCGACGAACAACTCGAAGCGCTCCACGACACGCGGGTTCTCGCGCGACACCCGTGCCAGCGGCGAGACCTCGACCGGGAAGTCGATCAGGAACGTGGCATCCTGGAGCTCCGGCTGCACCAGCTCGGAGAACAGCTCGTCGAGGAGACCGGCCGCGCCCGAACCCGGACGCGCCGCGAGGCCGCGGGCCCGGCACAGCCGCCCCAGTTGCTCGGCATCCAGCGCGTGCACCGACTCCCCCACCTTCTCGCTGACCGCGTCGAGCATCGAGACGCGGCGCCAGGGCGGGGTGAAGTCGAGGCTCCGGCCCTGGCAGTCCACCCGGAGGGTGCCGAGGCTGGCGCTCAGCGCCTCGGTCACCAACTGCTCCGTCAGCGCCATCATGTCGTGGACGTCGGCGAACGCCTGGTAGTACTCGAGCAGCGTGAACTCGGGATTGTGCGAGCGGTCCATGCCCTCGTTGCGGAAGTCGCGCGAGAACTCGTAGACGCGGTCGAGGCCGCCGACGATGAGGCGCTTGAGGTAGAGCTCGTTGGAGATGCGAAGGTAGAGGTCGATGTCGAGCGCGTTGTGGCGCGTCACGAACGGCCGCGCGAACGCGCCGCCGTAGAGCGGCTGCAGCACCGGGGTCTCGAC
>CAZMQP010000089.1:0-3898 GCA_964568385.1 uncultured bacterium | reverse complement strand
AGGTAACCGCGGGCGTCGAGGAACCGGCGGATGTCCGAGACCAGGCGCGCGCGCCGCCGGAAGGTCTCGCGCACATCGAGGTTGACGAACAAGTCGGCGTAGCGCTGGCGAAAGCGCGTTTCGGGGTCGGTGAGCCCGTGCCACTTCTCGGGCAGCGGCCGGATGCCCTTGGCCAGCAGTTCGAGGTGGTCGGCGCGGACGGTGATCTCACCGGTGCGCGTGCGGAACAGCGGCCCCTCGATGCCGACCCAGTCCCCCACGTCGAGCAGTTCGTAGCGCGCGAACCCCTCGCCCATCACCTCCGACTTGAAGTAGACCTGGATGCGGCCGGTCGCATCGAGCACGTGCGCGAAGCCCGCCTTGCCGTGCCCCCGCAGCGTCATCACCCGGCCGGCGATGCGGACCGTCTCGCCCATCTCGGCGGTCACGGCCTCCCCGCGCGCGATCAGGCCCGCGGCGTCATGGGTCGCCTCGTAGCGGTAGGCATAGGGTTCGCACCCGATCTCGCGCCACCTGGCGATCTTGGCGCGGCGCTGTTCCATCAGCAGCGAGAGCGACATCGGTCCTCGTCCGTGGCTCCCCTCGCGACCATCGCGGCGGGGGTCAGCCCGCGACTGTAGGCAGCCGCGCCGGAGCGGGCAAGCCGAGGCGCCGGCTCAGCGGCCGGAGCCGCTCGTCCGGCGCAGGTCCTCGAGCGCGAGCTTGTGCGTCGTCGGGTCCACGGCGACCGGGTAACGTCCGGTGAAGCAGGAGCGGCAGTAGGACTTCGGGTCGCGCTCCGCGCTCAGCAGGCCGTCCAGCGACAGGTAGCCGAGCGTGTCCACCCCGAGGTACTGGCGGATCTCGTCCACCGTGCGGGTGGCTCCGATGAGCTCCCGCCGGCTCGGCGTGTCGATGCCGTAGAAGCACGGGTGCGTGACCGGCGGCGAGCCGACGCGGAAGTGGACCTCGGTCGCCCCCGCGCCGCGCAGCAGCCGGACCAGCTTGCGGCTCGTGGTGCCGCGCACGATGGAGTCGTCCACCACCACGACGCGGCGGCCCTCGAGGATCTCGCGGACCGGATTGAACTTGACCCGGACCCCGAAGTCGCGCCCCTTCTGCTGCGGCTGGATGAACGTGCGGCCCACGTAGTGATTGCGGATGAGGCCGAGTTCGTAGGGCAGGCCGCTCTCCTCGGCGAAACCGAGCGCGATCGAGTTGCTCGAGTCGGGCACCGCGATCACCACGTCGGCCTCGACCGGATGCTCGCGCGCCAGCTCGTCGCCGAGGCGGCGGCGCACGCGGTCCACGGTCTCGCCGAAGACGCGGCTGTCCGGACGCGAGAAGTAGATGTGCTCGAAGATGCAATGCTGCTTGGGGTTCGCCGCCGGCAGGGCCTGGCGGGACCGCATGCCCTGGCTGTCGAGCACGAGCAGTTCGCCGGGCGCCACCTCGCGCAGCAGGTCGGCGCCGACCAGGTCGAGGGCGCACGTCTCGCTGGCGACCACGTAGCCGTCCCCGAGCCGGCCCACGCACAGGGGCCGGAAGCCGTGCGGGTCGCGCAGCGCCAGCACGCGGTCGGCGGTGAGCAGCACCAGCGAGTACGCCCCCTGCACCTGCTGCGCCGCCTCGATGAGCGCGTCCTCCACCGTCTCGCTGGCGGCGAGTGCGATCAGGTGCAGGAACACCTCGGTGTCGAGCGTGGTCTGGAAGATCGAGCCCGAGCCCTCGAGTCCCTGGCGCACGTCGCGGGCATTGGTCAGGTTGCCATTGTGCGCGAGCGCCAGTTCGCCGCCGCGATAGACGACGCGCAGCGGCTGCGTGTTCTCGAGCGTCAGGCCGCCGGCGGTGGAATAGCGGTTGTGCCCGATCGCCATGGTGCCGCCGATGCCGTCGAGCCGCCCGCCGCGATAGACGTCGGAGACGAGGCCGATGCCCTTGACCACGGCGAAGCGCCCGTCCTCGCGCACCGCGACGACACCGGTGGCCTCCTGCCCGCGGTGCTGCAGGGCGTGCAGTCCGAGCGCCACCGTCTCGGCGGCATGCGGCACGCCGACGGCGGCGAACACACCGCACTCCTCGTGCATGCCCTTGAGTCCCAGCCAGTCGCCGTTCATGGGGTCCTCCCGGTTCGGCGCGGACGCAGCATCCCGGTGCGGCCCGAGAGCCAGCCGAGCGGTGGTCCGTCCTCCGACAGCTTACAACCCTGGGCGTGGGGATTGGCGAACAACCCGCGCGTGCGCTCGGTGGTCAGCGCCAGATCCGCCGCCGCCCGGCGGGCGTCGGTCCCGGGCTCGAACGTGAGCCCCCAGACGAGCCCCTCGCGCACCTCGACCCGCTGCCCGGTCTCGTGGCGCCACCAGCGCTCCGCCGCCGGGCGCCGCTCGCCGCCGCGCTCGATGACCAGCAGCGCCTGCTCCCCGGCGCCCACTGGCGCCGGCTCCGCCGCTTCCGTGCGCACCGTGCACTGCTCCTTGGCCGGATTGTAGAACTGCGTCGAGCGGTGCAGCAGGTCCTCCACGTCGCGGCGCTCGGGCAGCGGCCCGCGGAGCTCGATGAGCCGCCAGCGGCGCAGCCCCGTCAGCGCCGCGCCGCCGGGCAGGTAATGGCGCACCACGTGCAGCGCCGACACCGCCTCGGGATCGTGCGCGCGCAGCGCGATGAACGCCTGCGCCACGGGCTTCTCGGTCGCCATGCTCAGGCCTCCTGGAGGTGCGACGCGAGGCCGCGGAAGAGGGCCATGGCCGGTGCGTCGGCGTACGCGCCCGCACCGCGCGCGTGCGCCTCGTCCTGCACGCGCGCCCACGGGTCGGCGAGGTCGCGCGCCATCGCGCTGGCGTCGAGGACGCGCTCCGGATGGGGCATCAGCGCCATCACGTTGCCGGCGGCGTTGCAGACCGCCGCCGCCGCGAGGTCGGCGCCGTTGGGATTGTGCGGGAACCCGGCGCTCGGCTCGCCGTCGGGTCCCACGTAGCGAAGCGGGATGCGGCCGGCGGCGAGCAGCGCCTCCATGGCGCCGCGCGTGGCCGAGACGAATCGTCCCTCGCCGTGGGCCACCGGCAGGGGGATCCGCGTGCCCGGCGGGATGGCCCGCGTGAACACGCACGCCGACGGCTCGACGCGGCAGGTGACCCAGCGCGCCAGGTAGCCGGTGCGCTGCGGCATGCGGTTGCGCGCCAGCGCCAGCGAGACGCGGCCGTCCCCGGGCACCAGCCCCGCCTCGACCAGCACCTGCGCGCCGTTGCAGATGCCGATCACCGGCCGGCCGGCCGCCGCGAGCTCGGCCAGCGCGCCCACGAGCGGCAGCTTGGCGGCGAGCGCGCCCGCGCGCACGCGGTCCTGGTACGACCAGCCGCCCGGCAGCAGGAAGCCGTCGAAGCGGGAGAGCGCCGAGGGCGGCTCGGTCCAGCGCACGAGGGCGGCGGCGAGTCCGGCGCGCTCCAGCGCACGCGCCGATTCCGCCTCACAGTTGACGCCGGGGAACTGGAGGATGGCGATCCGCGGGCGGCTCATCGTCCCTCCTCGTTCCAGCGCCGGCGCAGTCCGGAGGCGGCGGCCGCCGCCAGGTCGTCCTGGCTCCACGTGAGCGAATCGCCCGACGGCAGCCGCACCCGCAGCGCCGCCTGCGACGACACCGTGCCGATGGGCCAGGCGAACAGCCCGAGGTCGCGCGCCGTCTGCGAGAAGCGCGGCAGCCGCTCGAACGGCGTCTCGTACAGGATCGCCGGACGCTCGCCGAAGAGCATGAGCGCCGGCTCCGCCTCGCTCTGCTCGAGGTGCACATCCAGCCCCAGGCCGCGCGACACCTGCGGTGCGCGCATCATCTCGGCGAGGGCCACGAGCTGCCCGCCGTCCGAGACGTCGTGCGCCGCGGCGGCCAGCCGCTGCTCGGCGACCTGGACCGCGAACTGGTGGAGGC
>CAZMQP010000088.1:8111-8697 GCA_964568385.1 uncultured bacterium | reverse complement strand
CGCTCGCGTGGCTGGTGCCGTGGGGGGCCGCGGCCATGCTGCGCTCGCGCGCGCACCGCGAGGCGCCGCGTCACGCGGCCGCGGCGGCGGCCGCCCGCGGCGCGCTCGCGTGCAGCGCCGTCGCGCTGCTGCAGGCGGCCACGTTCCAGCACTGGGGCGGGGACGGCTCGTGGGGGCCGCGCTACCTGGTGCCGCTGCTGCCGCTGCTCCTGCTGATGGCGGGCTTCGCGCTCACCGGCGCCTCGCGCGCTCGCCGCCGGGCCGCCTGGACGCTCGCCGCGCTCGGGCTGGTCGTCCAGCTCGGCGGCGTCGGCATCTACTATGGCGTGCAGATGCGCGTCGCGGGCGACTACCCGTACACGCTGCCGCTCGAGCACCCGCGCTTCATGGAGTCGAGCCACTGGAACGCGCGCTACTCGCCGATCGGCGCGCACTGGGCGCTGCTCGGCGCCAACCTGGCGTCGCATGTGACCGGCGACTGGCCGCGCGTGGCCGCCGCCGGCGGGGACGCCCGGCTGGGCGTGAGCGAGGACGACCAGCGCGCGATGGGGCTGGTGAGCACGGCGCTCGACTACACCTGGCAGGT
>CAZMQP010000088.1:0-8101 GCA_964568385.1 uncultured bacterium | reverse complement strand
CGCTGTGGCGCGGCATCGACCTGTGGTGGCTGTACGCGGCGTATGCGGGCGTGCCGTTCGCACCGCTCGCGGCGGCGGCGGCGGTGCTCCTGCTGATGAGCGCGTGGGCGTGGCTGCGGGTGCGCGACGCGCTGCGTGACGGAGCCCGGGCGTGAAGCGCGTGACGGCGCTGGTGCTGGCGTGGAACGGCCTCGGCCTCACGCGCGCCACGCTCGACTCGCTGGCGCGCTGCCGCATGCCCGAGGGCTGGGCGCTCCACCTGATGGTGGTGGACAACGCCAGCACGGATGGCACGGCGGCCGCGCTGGCCGCCGACTACCCGCACGTCGAACTGATCGCGCTCCCCGAGAACCGCCGCTTCGCGGGCGGCAACAACGCCGGGCTCGCTCGCGCGCTCGAGCGGGGGGATGATGCGGTGATGCTGGTCAACAACGACGTGCTCGCCGATCCGGGCCTGGTCGAGCGGCTGCTGCTCGCGCTCGAGCAGACGCCGGGCGCCGGCGCCGCCGCGCCGCTCATCTACCATGCCGCGCCCTCCGACGTGGTCTGGTACGCCGGCGGCCGCTGCGTGCCGTGGCTGGCGCACACGTCGCATGCCGGCATCCGACAGCGCGATCGCGGCCAGTGGCGGAGTCTCGCCGACACCGGCTATCTCACCGGCTGCTGCCTGCTGGCGATGCGCGAGGTGTGGCAGCAGGTGGGGATGCTCGACGAGCGCTATCACATCTACGCCGAGGACGCGGACTGGAGCCTGCGCGCGCGCGCGGCCGGCTACCGGCTGCTGTTCGTGCCGACCGCGCGGCTGTGGCACGAGGTGAGCGCCAGTTCGGGCGGCGCCGTCAACGCGTGGAAGATCCATCACCGGCTGCGCGCCAACTGGACGCTGTGGTCGCGCCATGCCCGCGGCGCGGCGCGCCTCACCTGGGGGCCGGCGTTCCTCCTCCAGCAACTCGCGCTGATGGTGTCGCTGGCCGCGCGCGGTCACGCCGCCGCCGCAGCCGCGGTGCCGCGCGCGCTGTGGGAGGCGTGGACCGGGCGGCCCATCGCGGAGGCGGGCCGGTGACCCCCGTCCGCGTGCATCGCCCGAGCCCCGAGGCCGGAGAGGCGCCCGTGTTCCTGCGCGAGGTCGTCGCGGCGCAGCCCCAGGGCGCGCGCGTGCTCGACGCCGGCTGCGGCCCGGGCTCGTGGCCCTACGCGCTGCGGCCCGATCTGCAGGTCACCGGCTTCGACATCAAGTTCCCGCCCGGGCCGCCGCCGCGCGCGCCCGGCGTACGCGTCGTGCGCGCCGACCTCGCGCGGCTGCCGCTGCGGGCGGACGCCTTCGACCTCACCGTCTGCCACTACGTGCTCGAGCACGTCACCGAACTCGAGGCCTGCTGCGACGAACTCGTGCGCGTGACCCGGCCCGGCGGCATGCTCTACCTGTCGGTGCCGCGCGGGGCCTCGTTCGACGACCGGCTCTACCGATTCGCCGGCTACTTCGCCAAGTACGCTCTCGGCAAGTTCGGGAAGCGCGTCGAGCACCAGCAGGTGTTCGAGCTCCGCGGCCTGCTGGCGCACTTCGCGCGCCGCGGCATGGAACTGCGGTCCCACGCCTTCGTGCCGGCGGGCTTCTCGTGGATGAACGATCCGCGCACCAAGCCGCTGCAGGGGGCCTTCACCGGCGCCCTCGCCTTGCTGCACCGGGTCACCGGCCTCGATCTGGCGGCGCGGGCCAACTTCGTGCTCACGTTCGTGCGCACCGGCCGTGAGGCGCCGGCGCCCGCGGTGCTGCCGGGACCGCGGCGGGTCACGCACGTGTGCCGGGACTGCGGCGAGCACGCCATCGTCGAGGCGGAACGGCCGTGGCCCGCCGACTGGGTGTGCCCGTGGTGCGGCCGGGCCAATCCGTTCGGGCGGCCGCGGTGAGGGTGCTGCAGGCGCCGGCCGAGATCGCCGGGCAGACCAGCATCCTCGCGCGGGCGCTGCGCGAGATCGGGGTCGAGGCGCACTCGCTCGCCTACAACGCCACGTTCGCCGAGTACCAGCTCGACGAGCACCCGCTCTACGACACGTTCTCGCCGCCGCTGCGCTACGCCGGCTACCTGGCGAGCCTGCTCCGGCACGCCGGCCGCTGGGACGTCTTCCACTTCCACTTCGGCCGCACGCTGGTGCCGCCGCACAATCCCGACCTGCCCCTCTACCACGCGCTCGGGCGCAAGGTGGTCCACCACTACCACGGCTGCGACGTGCGCGACCGCGCCCACATGCTGCGGACGCACGCGCGCTCCACGTGCACCGATTGCGACCCGTTCTGCCTGCCGCGCCGGCAGAAGCGCATCCTCGCCGAGGCCGGGCGCCACGTGGACGCGGAGATCGTGTCCACCCCCGACCTGCTCGAGTCGGCCCCGCGCGCCCAGCAGGTGCACGTGGCCGCGTGGCTGCCCGACTATCCGTGGGCGCCGGCTCGCGAGGTGCCGCGGCTCGTGCTGCACGCGCCCACCAACCGGCTCATCAAGGGGACGCGGCATGTCGAGGCGGCCTTCGAGGCGCTGCGCCCGCGCTTCCCCGGCGTGGAGTTCCGCATCGTCGAGCGGCTCGCCTGGCGCGACCTGCGCCGGGCGATGGGGGAGTGTGACGTGTTCGTGGACCAGACCAACATGGGCTGGTACGGCATGGTGAGCGTGGAGGCGATGGCGATGGGCCGGCCGGCGCTGGCGTGGATCCGCGACGACTTCGAGGCGCGGCTGCACGACTGCCCGCTCGTGCGCATCTCCGAGGCGACCCTGGCCGGGGACATCGCCGCGCTGCTCACCGACGCGCCGCGGCGCCGCGCGCTGGCCGAGGCCGGCCGCGCCTACGTCGAGCGCGAGCACGACGCGCACGTGATCGCCCGGCGGCTGGTCGGGATCTACCGCTCGATCGGGGCGTCATGAACCTGCGCGAGCAGATCCGGCGGCTCTCGGGCGACTCGCTCATCTACGGCGGCGGCCAGGCGCTGGCCAAGGCCGTCAACCTGCTGCTGGTGCCGGTGCTCACCCGCGTGCTGCTGCCGCAGCAGTTCGGCGTCAACGAGCTCGTGGTGGCGTACTCGCAGAGCCTCGTGCTGGTGCTCGTGTTCGGGATGGACGGCGCGCTGGTGCGCTTCCTGTACGAGCAGGACGACGCCGCCGCCCGCGTGCGCATGGTGTCCTCGTCGCTGGCGCAGCGCCTCGGCAGCGGGCTCGCCGCCGCGGCCGTGCTGTGGCTGGCGGCGGTGCCGGTGGCCGAGCACGCGCTCGGCGGGGCGGTGTACGCCAAGTACGTCCGCATCGGCGCCGTGACGCTGCCGTTCACGCTGCTGACGCTGTTCTGGAGCGACGTGCTGCGCGTGACGTTCCAGCCCGCCAAGTTCGCGGCGCTGCAGGTGGTGCAGACGGTGGCCATCGCCGCGGTGACGCTGTACCTCGTGCTCGTGCGCGACCTCGGCGTCGCCGGCGTGCTCTACGGCCGCCTCGCCGGCGACGGCCTGGCCGCGCTGCTCGGCGCCGTGCTCGGCCGCCACTACACGCGCGGCGGCTTCGACCGCGCGCTGCTCGTGCGCATGCTGCGCTACGGCGCCCCGCTCGTGCCGGTGGCGTTCGCGTACGGCGTCATCGGGTTCGTGGACCGCTACACGCTCCAGCACGCCGCCTCGCTCGACGCCGTCGGGATCTACGGCGTCGCGATGCGCTTCTTCGCCGTGGTCACCATGGGCGTCTCGGCGTTCCAGCTGGCGTTCATGCCGTTCGCCTTCGCCAAGGTGCGCGAGCCGGGCGCCCCGGCGGTCATCGTGCGTATCGCCTCGCTGTACGTCGCCGTGGCGGCGTGGGCGGCGCTGGCCGCGGGCCTGTTCGCGCCCGAGGCGGTGCGTCTGCTCGCCGGCCCCGGCTACGCCGGCGCGGCGCGGCCGGCGCTGTGGCTGGGCTTTGCGGCCGTGGCGCAGGGTGCCTACTATGTCGCCGCTCTCGGGGTCAGCCTCGCCCTGACGGCCGGCGCCTCGGCGCTCGCCGCCTGGATCGCGAACCTCGCGCTTGTCCCGCTCCTGGGGGGCGAGGGCGCGGCGATCGCCACCTTCGTCGGCTACACGCTTTCCGCCGTGCTCACGTACGCCGTCTCCCAGCGCCACTGGCCGCTGCCGTACCGGCCGGGGCGGCTCGCGGCGGTCTTCGTGGGCGCACTCGTCATCGGACTGGTCACCACGCGGTTCGCCCCGGAGGGCGCGGCGGGGTGGGCGGTCCGCATCGCGGCTCTGGCCGCCCACGCCGGGCTGGCCTGGGCACTGGGGCTGTTCACGCGCGCGGGTTCCCTGCGCGCGGGTCACTGAACCACAGGGGAGCGGATCATGTGCGGCATCGCAGGGCTGTTCGATCGCCACGCTCGCGCGGACCTCGGTCGTCTGCACGCCATGGGCCAGCTGCTCCGCCACCGCGGCCCCGACGACGAGGGGCTCGTGCTCATCGATCCGGTGCGCGGCCAGTCGTTCACGCACGGCGGCGCCGACACGCCGGCGGGGGTGTTCCGCTCCGGCCTGCCGTGGGCGCCCGCGCGCGCGCGGGGGGACCAGTCCACCGCCGACTACCGCGTCGGGCTCGCGCACCGGCGGCTCGCCATCGTGGATCTGCAGCCGACCGGGCACCAGCCGATGTGCGACGGCGAAGGCCGCGACTGGATCGTGTACAACGGCGAGGTCTACAACCACCCCGAGCTGCGCACCGAGCTCGAGGGGCTGGGGCACCGCTTCCTCGGCACCTCGGACACCGAGGTGCTGCTGGCGGCCTACCGGCAGTGGGGCACCGCCTGCCTGAGCCGCTTCAACGGCATGTTCGCGCTGGCGATCTGGGACGGCGCGGAGCGCCGGCTGTTCCTCGCCCGCGACCGCATGGGCGTCAAGCCGCTCTACTACCAGTTCGACGGCGTGCAGTTCGCCTTCGCCTCGGAGCCCAAGGCGCTGGTGATGACGCAGGCCCATCGCCTCAGCCCCAGCCTCCCGGCCGTGCGCGACCTGATCGCGCTGGACTGGGTGGACCACGGCTCGCGCACGTGCTTCGAGGGCCTGTGGCAGCTGCCCCCGGCGCACTGGCTCACGGTGGGCGAGGGCGGACTCCGCATCGAGCGCTGGTGGGACCTGGATCCGGCCGCGCGCGCGGCCGGCTCGAGCGAGGCGCTCGCCACGGCGTTCGCCGAGCAGTTCACCGACAGCGTGCGGCTGCGGCTGCGCGCCGACGTCGAAGTGGGCGCCTGCCTGTCGGGCGGCATGGATTCGAGCGGCGTCGTCGTCACCGCTTCGACCCTCGCCCAGCGGGGCCTGCACGCCTTCTCCTGTGCCTACGACGAGGGCCCGGCCTTCGACGAGCGCCCGTGGATCCGCGCCGCGGTCGAGGCCAGCGGCGCCACGCCGCACGTGATCGTCCCCGACGGCGGGGACTTCTGGTCGGTGTTCGACCGCATGGCGATGCAGCAGGACGAGCCGACCGCGGGGCCGGGCGTGTACTCGCAGTGGAAGGTGATGGAACTGGCGGGCGGCGCCGGGCTCAAGGTGCTGCTCGACGGCCAGGGCGGCGACGAGACGCTCGCCGGCTACCACCGTTACCTGCCCACGCGGCTGCGCGACCTCGCCGCCTCGGGCGACTGGGCCGGCTTCGCCGCGCTGTGGGGACGCGTCAGCGACCGGCTCGGCTTCGCGACGACGCTGCTCCACACCTTCGAGCCGTGGCTGCCGCCGGCCCTCGTCGCGGCGCTGCGCGGCCGTCACGGCCAGGGCAAGGACCGCGTGCTGTCCTCGCGCCTCGCCAAGGTGGACTCGGCCGCACCGCGCCCGGCGTCCCGCGGCCGCAGCGCGCTGTGGGACCACCTCGCCTTCGACACCACCGTGCGCCAGCTGCCGAGCCTGCTGCGCTACGAGGACCGCAGCTCGATGGCGTTCGGCATCGAGACCCGGCTGCCCTATCTCGACTACCGCCTGGTCGAGCTGGCGTTCTCGCTGCCCGATCACGAGCGGCTCGACGGCGTCACCACCAAGGCCATCCTGCGGCGGGCGCTCGCCGGCCGCGTGCCCGCGTCGATCCGCGAGCGCCGCGACAAGATGGGCTTCGAGACGCCGACCGACCTGTGGCTCCGCGGCCGCTACGCGGGCGACGTGCGCAAGCGCCTGTCGCGGCCGGGGCCGTTCCAGGAGTGGGTGCGGCGCGACGTGCTCGAAGCGGCGCTCGACGACTACCTCACCGGACGCCGCGACATCGGGCTGCAGATCTGGCGCTGGCTGTCGCTGGAGGCGTGGTCGCAGAGCTTCCTCGCGCGCGACCCGCGCGTCGGTCCCAGGCCCGCGGAGACCATCCTGCACGCCGGCCGCCATCGGTCGTACACCGAGGCGACCGAGAGCGTCGAAGCCGACGCGCGGGCAGGCGTGCTCGCCGGCTGACGGCGCGTGGACCTGCTCGTCCTCTCCGAGATCCGCTGGAGCTACTTCCGGACGCGGAAGCAATTCCTGCTGTCCCGCTTCCCCGAGCGCTGGCGCGTGCTGTTCGCACAGCCGCCCGCGGCGGGCGGTGACGACCCCTGGGAGCCGCGCCGGGAGGGACGCGTCGTCACGTTCACGGTGCCGTTCCTCAAGCCCGCCACGCGCAATCCGGTGTACAACCTGGTCACCGCCACGCCGTGGGGGCGGGCCGCGGTCGAGTTCGCGGCCGAGGTGCACCTGCACCGCCAGTTGCGGCGGCTCGGGGCGGAGCGCCCCGATGCCGTGATGGTGTCGAACATCTACGCGCCCGGGCTGCTTTCTCGGCTCCGCCCGAAGCTGTTACTCTATGATTTCAACGACGATCCCCTTCAGTTCTCCGGCACACCGGCCTGGGCCCGGAGCTACTGGCCCCGCACCGTCTCGCAGGCGGAGGTCGTGACCGTGGTGTCCGAGTACTACCGTCGGCGGCTCGCCGCCGAGGTGCGCAGCCCGCTGGTGCTGCTGGGCAACGGGGTCGAGGCCGGCCACTTCGGTGCGCCCGCCGCCGAGCCCGCGGACCTCGCGGCCCTGCCGCGTCCGCGCATCGGCTACGCCGGACTGCTGTCCCACTTCCTCGACTTCGCCACCCTCGAGGCCCTGCGCCGGAACCGCCAGGGGGGCACGCTGGTATTGCTCGGGCCGGGTTCGCCCGCCACCGACGCCGCCGTGCGCGAGCTGGCGGCCCGCGAGGGGGTGGCCGTGCTGGGACCCAAGCCGTACGCCGAACTGCCGGCCTATCTGCAGCACTTCGATGTCGGGGTGATCCCGTTCCGGGCGTCCGATCCGTACGTGCAGGGGATCAATCCCAACAAGGTGTACCAGTACCTCGCCGCCGGCCTTCCCGTCGTGACCACGCCCCTGCTCGACCTCGCGCCGTCCGCACCCGACCTCGCCTTCGCCGACTCGCCCGAGGCGATGGTGGCGGCGGTGCAGGCGGCGCTCGCGGCCCCCGAGGGCGCCGCGAGCCGCCGGGGGATGGCCGCCGCGCACGACTGGGACGCGCTGGCCGCACGCCTGGTCCACGAGATCGAGTCGCGGCTGCCCGCCGCCTGACCCGGAGCCCCCGCCCCATGGCCCAGAAGCCGAACCCGCCCGCCCGCCCCGCCGCACGCCCCGCGCCCGCCTTCGCCCTGTCGGCGCGGTGGGCCGCCGCCATCCTCGCGGTCCTCACCGTGCTGTTCTTCCACGAGCTCATCCTCGGCGGCCGCACGTTCGTGGGACCCGACGCCAACGAGCCGCTCGGCTTCGTGCGCGTGGGCGAGCAGTCGCTGTGGCAGGACAAGGTGTACCCGCTGTGGAACCCGGTCGTGTTCCTCGGCCTGCCGAGCTTCGGCAGCGGCGCCTACAACCCGCTCATCTACCCGCCGGACTGGCCGCTCGCCCTGCTCGGCCGCGTCGTGCCGCTGCCCGACATGATCTGGATGATGCTCTACTACTTCCTCGGCGGCCTGTTCATGTTCCTGCTCGCGCGCGAGTGGGGCGCGCGGCCCGAGGGCGCGCTGCTCGGCGCGGTCGCGTTCGTGTTCCAGCCCAACCTGGTCGCCGTCGGCTCGCACGGCCACGGCAGCCAGCTCGTCAATTCCGCCTACCTGCCGCTGCTCGTCT
>CAZMQP010000087.1:0-8815 GCA_964568385.1 uncultured bacterium | reverse complement strand
CGCCGACACCGTCGTGCGGCTGCCCGACGACATGCTGACCAAGGTGGACCGGGCCAGCATGCAGCACTCGCTCGAGGTGCGGGTGCCGTTCCTGTCGCACGTGTTCGTGGACTTCGCGGCCCGCATGCCGATCGGGCTCAAGCTTCGCGGCGCCACCGGCAAGTGGATCGTGCGGCGGGCGGTCGAGCCATGGCTGCCGCCGCGCGTGCTGGAGCGGCCCAAGCAGGGCTTCGCGGTGCCGCTGGCGCGCTGGGTCCGGGGCGATCTCGGCCGCTACGCCGAGTCGGTGTGGCGCGACAGCGGCGCCGAGGCCGCCGGGGCGCTGGCGCCGGAGGCGGTGGCGCGGCTGTTCGAGGAGCACCGCAGCGGACGGGCCGACCGCTCGCAGCTGCTGTACGCGCTCACCATGTTCGCGCTCTGGTGGCAGTCCCGCCCGCGCGCGGGCGGCACGCTCAGCGGCTGAGGGGCTCGCCGCGGTAGAGCTGGTTGGGCCGGCCCTCGTCCCACGGACGGTACGACAGCGCGAACGCGATGCGCTCGGCCAGCGGCGGGTGCGTGTAGAACATCACCCGCACCCACGCTTCGGGCTCGGGGTCGCTGCGATTGTTGGCCGCGAGCTGCAGGAACGCGCGCGCCCCGGCCTCGTTGTCGCGCGTCAGCTCGAGCGCGTAGATGTCGGACTCGTGCTCGATCCGGCGGCTGAAGGCATTGAACACCGGCTGGCTCGCGAACCCCAGCACGCTCACGCACGCCATGATCAGCGGCAGCACCGCCAGGTCGGAGATGCCGCGGATGCCGCAGCGCGCCCCGAGCAGCCGCAGGGCGCCGTGCACCATCGCGGCCAGCAGCCCGAAGAACACGAACGCGCCGAGGCCCACCCACAGCAGGCCCCTCCAGATGTGGTTCAGCACGTAGTGGCCCATCTCGTGCCCCATCACGAACAGGATCTCGTCGCGCTGCATGCGCTGCAGCATCGTGTCCCACAGCACGATGCGCTGCGAGGCGCCGAAGCCGTTGACGTAGGCATTGACCTTGTTGGTCTTGCGGCTCTGGTCCACCTGGTAGACGTTGCGGCCCGGGATGCCGGCGCGCGCGCCGAGCTCGAGGATCTCGCCGCGCAGCGACTGGTCCTGCAGCGGCGTGAACCGGTTGAACAGCGGGTCGAACACCAGCGGCTGCAGCAGCGTGGAGATGAGCACCACGGGCAGCGTGCCGGCGGCGAGCCACAGCCACCACGCGCGCGGGCTCTGCTGCACCGCACGCCACGCCAGCCACAGCAGCGGCATCACCGCCACCGACACGATGGTGAACGTCAGCCCCTTCACCGTGTCGAACGCCCAGTCGCCCAGCCTCTGGTTGCTGAGGCCGAACTGGTGCTCGAGCGCGAACTCCTCGTACCAGGCGAGCGGCAGCGTGAACAGCGTGACCGCCACGGTGAAGAGCGTGAAGTAGACGAGCACGCGCACATAGGTGCGCCGGCCCATCGCGTGCGCGATGTCGCGGAAGCGGGCCGAGAGCCCGGTGAGCAGCAGGAGCAGCGACACCAGCACCCCGTACACCGGCCCGAGGATGCGCAGCCAGACGCGCAGCCCCTGGTAGGCGCGGTTCTCGGGCGTGAACCCGGCGCGCGCCTCGGCGAGCAGGTCCCGAGGGGCATCGGCGAGCACGGCGAGCGAGTTCGCCGGCAGCAGCGCGGCGCTGTCGGCGGGCGCCGGAGTGGGAGCGCCCTGCGCGAGCGCCAGCGGAACGGCCACGGCCGCGATCAGCAGCAGCGCGCCCGCACCGGCGAGGTGCGGCCACGCCCGGGCGGACCGCGTCCGGCTCAGCGCAGCACCACGACCCGGCGCAGGAAGTCCTCGTCCCCGGTGCGGGCGCGAATGAAGAACACCCCCGGCCGGGTGCGGTTGCCCGCGTCGTCACGCAGGTCCCACTCCATCGTGTGCTGCCCCGCCGGCAGTTCGCCACGCTGGATCATGCGCACGCGGCGCCCGGTGACATCGATCGCCTCGACGGTGGCGGCCGCCTTCCTCGGAAGCGACAGCGTGAACGACGTGCGGGTCGAGGCGGGGCTCGGCTGCGGGTTCGAGAAGTCGAGCCGGAGCACGCGGCCGTCCACGTCCACGAGCGGCGTCGTGTGGAGAACGTTCGAGATCAGCGACCAGTTGCCGAACTCGTCGCGCGTGCGCAGCGCGAAGTACACGTAGGTGCTCTCGGGCATGTCGGCGACGACGAGTTCCTCGGTCGTGCCGGGCGCGCCCGGGGGCGGCGTCGGGATGCGGGTCGCGGTCGTGAACCGGCTCGGGAACTGCGAGGCCCGGAACGAGTACCGCAGGTCGTACTCCGCGGCACGCCCGAAAGTCGAATCGTCGCCCGGGGCCGTCCAGCGCAGGATGATGTTGATGGCCGAAGCCTCGCGCGCGCCGGTCAGGGCGCCGAGCGCGAGCAGCAGGAGGCCGGCCAGCGGCAGCAGACGACGGAGCGTGGGGGCGTGGGCAGGCTGGGCGGTCATGAGCGCATCCGGCGGGGCTTGGGGGAATCCGTGGGGCCCATCGGCGAGCGGGACGAGGCTCGCCGATGGGCCCGTTTCGACAGGAGCGCCTGGCCGGGCCGGCCGCGCTCGCGGGGGAGTATGTCGCGTGCGCGGCCGGGTTTCCAGCGGGAACACGCAGCCGCGAGGGGTTTCTCAGCGGCCGACGACCACCCGCTGGCGGGCCTCCCCCGCCCCGCTGCGCGCGCGGACCAGGTAGATCCCGGGCCCGACCGCCACCCCGCGGGCATCGGTCAGGTCCCAGGCGGCGTCGTGGCCCCCGGCGGGGTGCGGTCCGTCGGCGAGCACGCGCACACGCCGGCCGAGCGCGTCGAACACCTCGAGTCGCGCCTCGCCCGCCTCGGCGAGCGTGAGGCCCAGGCGGACGGACGTGCGCGCCGGCTGCGGCCACGGCTGCGAGAGCGAGAGCCGGGGGCGAGCCGGCGCCACGTCGGCCACGGGGCCGCTCGCCACGTCGAACACGATCGCCTGCGGCGGCAGGGTGCACACGATGGGAGCGCCGGCCGCCAGGTCGGTGGCGGTCGAGAAGCGCCGCACGGCGCCTCCGACGAAGCGGCTGTCGCAGAGCCAGAGCTGCCCGGCGCCGTCGTACTCGACATCCGACAAGGCGAACGCGCCGGGGTCGAACAGGGTCGGCCCCACGGCGCCGGTGGCCGGGTTCCAGCGCACGAGCTGCGTCACGAACGACGGCGTGCTGACGATGACATAGGCGTGGTCCGGCGACAGCCACACGAGGTCGTTGCAGTCGCCCCCCAGCGCCGCGTCGGTCGCGACCACCTGCGTGGAGGTCAGCATCGCGGCATCGATCGCCACGATGCCGCCGTCCAGCGCGCCGTAGAACCCGGCGCACCCGAGCAGCAGCCGGCTCGTCGTGCGGTCGAAGGCGAAGTCGGTGACGGGGTTGGTGCGCGGCAGATGGATCGCCTGAACGCCGGGCGCGATCGGATCGCAATCCACGAGTTGGTCGGTGCGCGTGTCGATGACCGCCACGAGCGAACTGTCGGTGGGGATGAACCCGGCGTTGCGGTCCACGCGTTGCAGCGACACGAACGCCAGCGGTCCCACCACGGCGATGCGGTCCATCTCGGGCGTGCCGTCGGCGTCGGCGAAGGCGCCCAGGTCGATCTCGCCCGTCTTGGCGCCGGTCGAGGGGTCCACGATCCAGAGTTCGCGGCGCTCGTAGCGCGTGACGTAGGCGCGCGTCGAGGACAGCACGGCGATGTCATAAGGGTTGGCGCCGTTGCCGACGCTGAACTGCCGCACGGTGGCGTGCGTCGAGGGGTTCACGATCTGGATGTTGTCGGCCCCGAAGCGGTTGATCACGTAGAGCTGGCCGCCGAAGAAGCGCAGCCGCGAGTCGGAGTGCGGGCTCGCGACGTCGCACGAGGGCGCATGGGTCGTGGCCGAGACCGCGCTCAGCGAGCCCGTCGAGAAGTCGGTGCCGTACACGAACGCCTTGCCCGCCGCCGACACGGCCGACGGGGAGAGAAGCGCGAGGAGCGTGAGCGAGAGGCGAAGGGGCGAACGCATGAGGTGGGACTCCTTCATGGGTGGACCGCCCAGCGCGTCTCGAACGAGATCGCGACCGTGCGGCCGGGGAGGGGGAATCCGCCGACGTCCTCGGCCCGGCGGTCGCCCAGGTTCCGGCCCTCGAGCGCCAGACGATGCCGGCGCCAGCGGGTGGAGACCGAGGCGCCCACCAGCGTGCGGCTGGGGACGCGGCGGAAGTTGATGGGATCGAGGTAGCAATCGCCCAGGTGGAGCACGTCGGCGGAGAGGCCGACCGGGCCGAGCGAGGCGTCGGCGCGCAGGCTCGACTGCCGCGTCGGCCGCTGTGGCAGGCGGCGGCCACGATAGAGAGAGGGGTCCGCCGTCTGCAGCGCCGAGAGCCAGCTCGAGGCGCCCGAGATCGCGAGCCTCGTGTGAGCGAGCCGCGCGCTGAGTTCCTCGCCTCGGAGCGCCGCCCTCGCCACGTTGGTGGCGCGCGTGGCGGTGGGTCCGACGCGCTGGAACACGATCAGGTCACGCGCCAGGCTCTCGAAGTGGGCCCACTCGGCGCTGGCACGCCAGGCGCCTCGGGTGCCGCGCCAGGCGCCGCCCGCGTCCCAGCTCTCGCCGCGCTCGGGCGCCAGCGTCGGGCTGCCGCTCACCAGGCCCTGATTGCCGAACAGTTCCAGGAACCCGGGCGCACGCGCCGCCCGGGCCCAGTTGGCCCTCACCTCCAGCTCGAGCGGCAGCGCCACGCGCACCCCGACCTGCGGGGTGTCGAGCGTGCGGTGACGGTCGGAGGCGCGCGCGCCACCGCTCGAGGTGGTGGATCGGATGGCATCGAACTGCCGGTCCCAGCGGCGCGCCCCGTGGATCAGGACGCGCTCGCCGGCCAACCGGAGTTGCACGGAGGCCCACGCGGCCTCCGACTGGCGCGTGCTCGGGGGCGGCACGCGCAGGCCTTCACTCGGCGCCGAGGGCTCGGCGCGCTCTCGGCGCAGCGCGCCGCCGACGCTGGCCGAGACGTGCGGCCATGCGGCGGGACTCGCCCACTCCAGCGAGGCGCCGTCGTCGCGGAACCGTTCGTCCGTGTCCTGCACGCCGAAGCCCAGTTCGGCCTCACGGTCGCGGAATCGCGACCGCGTGCGCTGCGCGCTCACCCGTGCGGTCAGCGACGGTGCGGCTTCCGAGGCCGCCCACCTGGCCTCGCTCGCCCACTGCATCCGGTCGAACGACAGCCTCGGGTGGAGCGCCGGCACCGCGCCCACGCCGGGCACGCCCTGCGCGCGGTGGAAGCCCTCGGCCCGCAGCGACACGGAGGCGCCGGGACGCGGCGTCCACGCCACCCGCGCCAGCGCGCTCGCCGCATCGAAGCGGCCGTTGACGCGCGTGCTCGTCTCGTCGTCGTCGGGGTTCTGCGGCGTGCCGTTGTCGTCGAAGTACTGGAAGTCGCCGTCGGAACCCTGATATCCGGCGTGCACGAGCGCGCTCCAGTCGCCGCGAGCCCCTGCCCAGCCGCCCGAGGTCTCGCGCGTGCCGAACGAACCCGCAGCGGCGCGCAGCGTGGCGCCCTGTGCACGCGTGCCGGTCACCAGATTCACCGCGCCGCCCGGCGTGGCGACGCCGAGGCCCAGAGGCGAGAGACCGCGATGCACCTCGATGCGCTCGAGCAGCGTGGCGGGCAGATCGGACAGATTCGCGACGCCGTGCGCGGCGGAGGTGAGCGGCAGTCCGTCGAGGTACACGCTCACCTGCCCGGGCGGCGCGCCGCGCAGCGACAGCGTGCTGAACGCGCCGAGTCCGCCGTACTGCACCACGCGCACGCTCGCCGCCTGCTGCAACAGTTCGGGCACCGACGTGAGCGTGGTGCGGCCGGCCGCCACGTCGACATCGGTGACGAACGCGGTGGGCGTGCGGCGGCGGGCCTCGGACAGCGCGCGCTCTCGCGTCACCCGCACTTCGGGCAGCGTGACGACCGGGCGCGGCAGCGAGTCCGCGACGAGTTGGGCAGCGAGTATGAGCGTGACGATCACGGCGTCCTTCGCACCGGATGCGATCCGGCCCCGACTCCGGCGGGAAGCGACGCGGAGTCGGGGCCGAGTGCGACGACGGCTGCCCGAAGCCGCGCACGCCTTCTTCCGAGGCGGCGGCGACGATGGCTCCTGGGCAGGTTTCCTGACTGAGGAGGCCGAGCGGGGCGACTGCCTCGCTCGCGGCGCGCCGGTCTTCCGGCCCCGAATCGGCGACCGTGACCACTCTGGCGCGCCACTCCATCACAGTGGCGGGACCGTGCGGGGTTCTCACCCGCTTCCCTTTTCACCCGCAACGCGCGGGCACCCGGGAGATGTTCG
The DNA here is from genome assembly GCA_964568385.1 of uncultured bacterium. Classification (GTDB taxonomy): domain Bacteria; phylum Eisenbacteria; class RBG-16-71-46; order RBG-16-71-46; family RBG-16-71-46; genus CADEFY01. The sequence continues at coordinate 2,428 of CAZMQP010000087.1, read as the reverse complement.
AGCGGCACAGTGCACCTGAGGTCGCGCCCGGTCAAGACCCATTATTCGTGGAAGGGCGCGGCGCGCTCGGGCACCTGCACTGGGGTGGCCGAAGTGCGCTGGGCTTCTGGAGCAGGATGGCGGAAGAAGCCCGGAGTGAGGAGCGGAGGTGACAGGAAGTCACCGCAGCGACGCTGAGGCCACCCCCGTGCAGGTGCCCGAGCGCGCCGACCGCCTTACACTGCACGGTCATGGAGATCCACCTGAAAGCCGTCGGCCGCGTGCGCAATGGTCGCACCGACGCCCGTGATGCGGACTGGGGCTCGCTCGAGTCCGACATCGTGCTCGAGCCGCGCTATCGAGGGGGACTCCTCGGACTCGAGTCGTGGTCGCATGTGATCGTGATCACGTATCTCGATCGCGACCCCACCGGCGAGCTGCCGCCCTCGGACTGGCGGCGGCATCCGCGCGGGCTCACCCACCTGCCTCGCGTCGGTGTGTTCGCCCAGCGCGGGCGGCTGCGCCCCAACCCCATCGGGGTCACGACGGTGACGATCGTGGGGCTGGGGCCGGATGGCCTGCGCGTGCGCGGGCTCGATGCGCTCGACGGCACGCCCGTCCTGGATCTCAAGCCCCACGCGCGGCCGTTCGATGCGCCGCGCGCGGTGCTCGAGCCCGCGTGGTTCAGCGAGATGATGCGCGGGTACTTCTCCGCCGCGGAGGATGTCCGCGACGACGGGTGATCAGTCGCGGATGATGTGGGCGCAGCGGTTCTTCGCCCAGGCCGCCTCGTTGGAGCCGGTCACGAACGGGCGCTCCTTGCCATAGGAGACCGTCCGCATGCGCGAGCGCTCGACGCCGGCGGCCTCGAGGTACGCACGAGCCGCATCGGCGCGCCGCTCCCCGAGCGCCTGGTTGTACTCGACCGTCCCGCGCTCGTCGCAGTGCCCCTCGATGACCACACGCGTGGCGGGCGCGGCGCGCAGCGCGCGCGCGGCCGCATCGAGCGCGGAGCGGGCCGCGTCGTCGAGCACCGCCGAGTCGTAACCGAAGTAGGCGCTGACCGGCGTGAAGGCCGCGGTCTCGGCCGGCGGCGCGGGCGCGGGCGTCTCGGTCTTGACGGGCGCCTCGGTGCGAGTGACGGGCTCCGCGGGCGGCGGCGCCTTGACGGAGCGGCGGGCGCAACCGGCGGAGGCGATGAGGACGAGCGACAGGACGGCGAACAGCCGGCTGGCATGACGAAGCGGCATGGGACCCTCGGGGTGACGGAGAAGCCGGCGGGAGCCGGCCGGTCAGAATCGGATGCGCAGCCCGTGTGCCTCGGCGACGCGGCGGAGTTGTTCCAGTGGCGCACTGGGGTGATCCGACAGCCGGATCACCGTCTGGTCGATGCCGCCCTCGAACCGGGGTTCGCGCTCGGCGGCCTCGTCCGGACCGATGCGGCAGAGGAGTCCGGTCGCCGGGTGCAGGTAGCAGCCCGGCTCGCGGACCTCTGCCCACTTCAGGGTGGGCAGGGGCTCGCGGGACTCGCCGCTCTCGGCAGGCATCATCAGGGCTCCTCGCACGTCGGACTTCGTCGGCGATGTCGCCGGAGCAGGGGCGCCCGTCATGATCGGTCGCCCCTTGCTCACGGCCATCCTCGGATGCGCGAGGGCTTCGCGTTCCCTCTGGACGGCCATCCCCTGGGAAGGACCGTCCGACGAGGACGCCTTCATGCCTCGCAAGGCGCGTGCCGCGTGCATCGCGATCGCCGGGCCGGCGCGAATGGCGGTGGATCGCGCCCATTCGCCCCGTGCGGCCACCCGCGTGCGCCGCGGACGGTGTGGCGTTCCGCCCCAGTTGTCCCGAATCGGGGCGGGTCAGGCGTCGGTGCGGATCCCGTACAGTTCGAGCTTGCGATAGAGGGTCTTGCGGTCGAGTCCGAGCAGCCTCGCCGCCGCGGACTTGTTGCCGCGCGAGGCGCGCATCGCGCGCTCGACCTGTTCGCGCTCGACATCCGAGAGCGAACGCACCTCGTCGGGCCCGACCGGGCGGCGCTCGCTCCACATCGACTCCGGCAGGTCCTCGGGCCCGATGACCTCGCCACGTCCGAGCACGAGCGCGCGCTGCACCACGTTCTCGAGTTCGCGCACATTGCCGGGCCAGGCATGCCGCCGCATCAGCTCCAGCACCTCGTGGCTCACGCCGACCTTCTCGCGTCCCAGCCGGCGGCCATGCCGCGCGAGGAAATGCTGCACCAGCGGCGGGATGTCCTCGGGCCGCTCACGCAGCGGCGGCACCTCGATCGGGACGACGGCGAGACGGTAGTAGAGGTCCTCGCGGAAGCGGCCGTCGGCGCACATCGCGACCAGGTCGCGGTGGGTCGCGGCGACGACGCGGACATCCACCGGAATGGGCGCCGGCGCGCCGACGGGCTCTGCGTCCGTCGCGCCTGGCGTGGACTCCTCGG
>CAZMQP010000086.1:0-9036 GCA_964568385.1 uncultured bacterium | reverse complement strand
GAGCACGGGGCAGCCGCTCGACCTGGCCATCCAGGGTGACGCGCTGTTCGTGCTGGCCGACGGCCAGCGCCGCCTGTTCACGCGCGCCGGCAACTTCCAGCTCGACGCCAACGGCCGCCTCATCTCGCCGAGCTCCGGCAACGTCGTGCAGGGCATCAACGCGGACGCGTTCGGCAACTTCTCCTCGGGCTCGACCATCACCGACGTGCAGCTGCGGCTGGGTGAGAAGTCGCCGGCCCAGGCGACCTCGAACGTGACGCTGTCGGGCAACTTCGACGCCAACGCCACGGTCGGCGACACGCACACCATGGGCATCACGGTGTACGACTCCGCCGGCACGCCGCACGACATGCAGCTGACGTTCACCAACACCGGCACCGGCACGTGGTCGTGGCAGGCCTCGTGCAGCACCGCCGCGGTGAGCCCGGCCGGCAGCGGCAGCGTGTCGTTCAGCCCCACGGGAAGCCTGCTCGGCTTCACGTTCCCGGGCGGCGGTTCGAACGTCACCCTGACGCCGTCGAGCGGCGGCGCGCCGTTCAACGTGGTGGTCAACCCGGGCACGCTGAACGGCATCGACGGGCTGGCGAGCTTCGCCAATCCCTCGAACGCCGTCATCAGCGGCCAGGACGGCTACCAGTCGGGCAGCCTGCAGGGCATCAGCGTGGACAACTCGGGCATCATCACCGGCTACTTCACCAACGGCGTCTCGCGCGCCCTGGCGCAGGTGGCGCTCGCCCAGTTCACCAACCCCTCCGGCCTGCTGCGCTCCGGCGACAACACCTACTCCGAGTCCGCCAACTCGGGCGGTCCGGTGATCGGCTTCGCGGGCGGCACCATCGCCTCGAGCATCACCCCGGGCGCGCTCGAGGGCTCGAACGTGGACATCTCGCAGGAGTTCACCAACATGATCATCGCGCAGCGCGGGTTCCAGGCGAACGCCCGTGTCATCTCGACCTCGGACGAGATGCTCAACGAGCTCGTGAACCTCCGCCGCTAGAAGCCGTCCCCGCATCACCGCCGGGCCCGGGGCCGTCATCGGCTCCGGGCCCGGTCTGCTCTCCGGCGGACCGGCAGTTCCTGCCGGGGCCCCGGCAAGTCACGTCCGCGGGCGGCCGCGAGCCCGGCCGAGGCGCCCCGCGAGGCGCGCGCGAGCGCGGCCGTGCGGCGGCGGCAACCGCCGTGTTCACCGGCATCTGCGGCGGTGGCGCGGCACGCGTCCGGCACACGGCGGGGCATGGCACACGGGTTGCGCTGCAGGGGGGCGAGCCACCCCTTCAACCCACCCAGGCAGGGAGCCATGAGCGAGACCAAGCCGCAGACCCCCGAGGCCAAGGAAGCGGCCTCCGCGCCGGCCAAGGCCGACAAGAAGGCCGGCGGTCCGCCGGTCGTGCTGATCGCGGTGGTCGCCGGCGCGCTCGCCGCGGGCGCCGCGCTGGGCGCCCTGCTCATCGCGCCGCCGGTCGTGAAGCTGCGCCAGACGAGCGAGCTGGCGTCGCGTGTCGCCGCCGCCGAGGCGGGGCCGGCCGCCAAGGGCAAGAAGAAGAAGGGCGCCAAGGGCGGTTCCGGCGGCGGGCATGGCGCCGAGGGCGACAAGTCGCCGCTGTTCCGGCTCGACAACGTGATCGTGAATCCGGCGGGCTCGCAGGGCCAGCGGTTCCTCATGTGCTCGGTGGCCGTGCAGCTCGAGGACGAGTCGCTCGCGGACGCGCTCCGCCACCGCGAGGTCGAGGTCCGTGACCTCGTCATCACCACGCTCGAGTCGCACACGCTGGCCGAACTCACCCGGCCCGGGGCGCGCGACAGCCTTCGCGCCCGTCTGGCCGCCGTGCTGCAGCCGCTGCTCGGGCACGACGGCGAGGACGAGACGCTCCGCGTGTTCCTGCCCCAGTACGTCATCCAGTGAGAGGCGCCCGATGAGCGATGCCGACGCCCCGTACCGGCGCTCCGCCGCGGTCTCCCGCGTGGTCTCCGACACGCTGACCCAGCGGGAGATCGACGCGATCCTGCAGCGGACCACCACCGTGCCCCTGGCGCCGGCGGTGTCCGAGGAGATCGTGCCCTACAACTTCAGCCGGCCGCCGCGGGTCTCCAAGGAGCGCCGCGCGACGCTGGAGTCCATCCACGCCCGCTTCGCGCTGTCGCTGCAGGGCCTGCTCAGCTCGCTGCTGCGCACGCCGGTGGACATCGACGCCAGCAGCATCGAGCAGTCCATGTTCTCCGAGTTCGTGCTGTCGCTGGGCCGCCCGTGCTCGTCGTTCGTGTTCGCGATCGGCGACCGGCTCGGCGCCCAGGGGGCGCTCGACCTCAGCACCGACTTCGCCTTCCATTTCGTGGACCGCCTGTTCGGCGGGCCCGGTGACGCGGTCGAGCTGCAGCGCTCGCTGACCCCGCTCGAGCAGTCGGTGGTGCGCAACTTCGCGGACCGCACGCTGGTGCTGCTGCGCGATGCGTGGGCGGAGCACCTGCCGATGGCGCCCAAGGTGACCGCGTTCGAATCGAACCCCGAGATGCTGCAGATCACGAGCCGCGAGGACAACGTCCTCGTCACCACGCTCGAACTGCGCTCCGCCACGTTCCAGGGGTTCATGACGCTGTGCCTGCCGATGGCCGCGCTCGAGACCTTCCTGCAGGAGAAGGGCACCAGCCGGCCGAGCGCGCGCCTCAGTGAGGCGGAGCGGCTCGACCAGCGCCGCCTCAGCATGGGCGGCCTGCAGCACGCGCACATCACGGGCTCCGCGCGGCTGCCGCAGCTGTGGCTGACCGCCCGCCAGCTCGCCGAACTCGCGCCCGGGCGCGTGCTGCAGACCTCGCACCCCGTGGACGCACCCATCGAACTCCACCTCAACGGCCGCCTCCGGTTCCTCGGGGCGCTCGGACAGGTGCGCCGTCAGCTCGGGCTCCGCATCGCCGAGCGCATTCACACGCCGGACGCCGAGAGGCCCGTCCGGACTCGCCAGGGGAGGGTGTTGTGAGTCTTCAGGATCCCGTGCCGGAGCTGACGCCGATGATGGACACCGAGTCGGAGGAGATGCCGGGGGCGCCGTCGTTCGACGCGCTGATGGACGTGTCCATGCCCGTCGCGATCGAGATCGGCCGCGCCAGCATGACCGTGGCCGAGATCCTGCAGGTCGGCGTCGGCTCGGTCGTGCAGCTCGACCGCATCGTCGGCGAGCCCGTGGACATCTACGTGAGCGACCGCCGCTTCGCCCAGGGCGAGGTCGTGGTGGTGGGCGAGCACTTCGGCGTCCGCATCACCCGCGTGCTGGGGCAGGTCGCCTCGCCCGAGGCGGCCTGAGACGATGCTCGCCCTGCTCGGACCCCTCGCCATCGCCCTCGCGCTCGGCGCCCTCGCGGCGGCCGTGCTGCGCCGCTGGCCGGCGCACGGCCTCACGCGGCCGGGCGGCTGCACGCTGCGCCTGCTGCAGCGCGCCTCGCTCGGCCCGCGCCAGGGCGTCGCGCTGCTGCAGGTGGACGAGCGCGTGCTCGTCGTCTCGCTCGGCGAGGACGGCGCGCGGCTCCTGACCGAACTCGATGGCGAGGCCCGCGAGCGGGCGCTCGCGTCGCTGCCCGCACCGCGCACCGCCGGCGCGCCGGCGCTGAGCCTGCCGGGCGAGTTCGAGGCGCTGCGCGCGCTCGTGCGCCGCGGCGCGCGCGCGTTCGGTTCCCGCGCCGCCGGGCTGGCGCTCGCGCTGCTGCTCGGCGGCGCCTCGGCCGTCTCGGCGCAGGCGCCGTCGTCCGCGCCGCCGGGCGTGCGCTCGGTGTCGCCGCCGCCGGTCTCGTCCCCCGCGCCGGCCAAGGGGCCGGTCGCCAACACCGCCGCCGCGGGCCGGAGCTCGCGCCTGCCCGGCCCGGCCGTCACGCCGCCGCCGCTGCCGGACGTGGACATCCGCATCGGCGAGGGCAAGGACCAGATCCGCCTCTCGGGCGCGGTCGGGCTCGTCGTGTTCCTCGGCGTGCTCACGCTGCTGCCGGCGCTGTTCCTGCTCATGACCAGCTTCACCCGCATTCTCATCGTGATGCACTTCCTGCGCTCGGCGCTCGGCACGCAGACGACCCCGCCGGGGCAGCTGCTGGTCGCGCTGTCGGTGCTGCTCACCGGCGTCGTCATGCACCCGGTGCTGGAACAGACGAACCAGCAGGCGCTGCAGCCCTACTTCCAGGGCCAGATCACGCAGGTCGAGGCCTACGGCAAGGCGGTGGAGCCGTTCCGCGACTTCATGCTGCGCAACGTGCGCGAGCAGGACCTGGCCACGTTCGCGCGCCTCGCCCGCATCGACGAGGTCGGTGACGAGCGCGAGCTGCCGACCCTCGTGGTCGTCTCCGCCTTCGTCATCAGCGAACTGCGGGTGGCGTTCCAGATGGGGTTCCTGCTCTACCTGCCGTTCGTGGTGGTGGACGTCATCGTGGCGTCGGTGCTCATGAGCCTCGGCATGTTCATGCTGCCGCCGATCATGATCTCGATGCCGCTCAAGCTGCTCCTCTTCGTGCTCGCCGACGGCTGGACACTCATCGTCCAGAACCTCGTCGCGAGCTTCCGCTGAGCCATGTCGGGCGCGCTCGGCATCGACATGGTGCGGCAGGCGGTGCTGCTGTCGCTGCAGGTGGCGGCCCCGCTGCTCGCGACGGCGCTGCTGGTCGGCCTGCTGGTGAGCATCCTGCAGGCGGTGACGCAACTGCAGGAGCAGACGCTCACGTTCATCCCGAAGCTGCTGGTGATCGCGGCGGTGTTCGTGATCACGCTGCCGTGGGCGCTGGGGCGGCTGGTCGAGTACATGGCGGCGGTGCTGCGCAGTCTGCCGACGGTGGCGGGCGCGTGAATGCGGTGCCCGAGTTCCTGCGGACGGCGTGGTCGCCGGAGCACTGGCCGACCTTCGTCCTGCTGACCGCGCGCATCGGCGGCCTGATGGCCACCGCGCCGCTGTGGTCCATGACGGCGATCCCGGCGCGGCTGCGCGCCGCGATCACCGTGCTCATCGGGCTGGTGCTGCTGCCCTCGACGCGGCCGGTGCCGGCGCCCGTGGACGTGGTCGGCTTCCCGCTGCCGGTGGCGACCGAGATGGTCATCGGCGTGGCCATCGGGCTGGTGGCGGCGGTGATCGTGCACGCCGCGACGATGGCGGGCGAGGTCGTGTCGCTTCAGATGGGGCTGTCGCTCGGTCCGGCGTACTCGCCCGTGCCCGAGATGCAGGTGAGCGGCGTGGCGCCGTTCGTGTCGCTGATGGCGCTGTTCGTGTACGTCGCCGTGGGCGGGCACCTCGTGATGCTCGAGGGCCTGGCGGCCTCGATCGACGTGCTGCCCCCGGGTGGCGGGATCGACATGGCGGGCGGCACGCGGCTCGTCGCCGCCGCCGGGCAGATGTTCGCCTGCTCCGTCACGGTGGCCGGTCCGGTCATGGCCACCCTGCTGCTCGTCAACGTGGCGCTGGCGATCCTCAGCCGCGCGGTGCCGCAGATCAACGCCATGCTGATCTCGTTCCCGGTCACCATCGGCGTCGGCCTGCTGATGCTGGCGGCTTCGCTGCCGATGGTCTCCTCGACGACCGCCGGCTGGTTCGGCGGGGTCCCCGCCCAGGTCGAGCGCACGCTCGACTTCCTGGCGCCCTGAGAGGGAGCGATGGCCGAGGACGACGGACAGGAACGGACCGAGGACCCCACCGCACGGCGGCGCCAGAAGGCGCGTGAGGAGGGCCAGGTCGCGCGCAGCCCCGAGCTGAGCGCGGTCGCGATGCTGATCGCCGGCGCCGGCGTGCTCGCCGCCGCGGGCGGCAGCGCGCTGTCCGACTACTCGGTGCGCATCATCCGCAGCTCGGCGGAGTCGCTGTCGTCGGGCGAGCTCTCCCCGGGCGGCGCGGTGCAGCTGCTGGGAGGGCTCGTCACCGGGCTGATGCTGGCGCTGGCGCCGTTCGCGATCGGGGTCACCGCGGTGACGCTGCTGGTGCAGTTCGCCCAGACGCGGGGCCTGTTCACCCTGCAGCCGCTCACCCCCAAGCTCTCGCACCTCAACCCGATGAGCGGGATCAAGCGCATCGTCGGCATGGATGGCGTGGTCAACCTGCTCAAGGCCGTGATCAAGACCGCCGCCCTCGGCGCCGTCACGTTCGTCGTGCTGCGCCAGTCGTGGCCGGAGCTGATGTCGCTCGCCGAGCAGGGCGCTCCGGCGATCGCCGCGGTGATGGGACTGCTGACGCTCAAGCTCACGCTCATCACCGGGCTCGCGTTCGCTGTGGTCGCCCTCGCCGACTACGCCTACCAGTGGTACAAGCTCGAGAAGCAGCTCAAGATGAGCAAGCAGCAGGTGAAGCACGAAGGCCGCGAGTCGGACGGCGACCCGCACATCAAGGCGCGCATCCGCTCGATGCAGCGCCAGCTCGCCCGCCAGCGCATGCTGCAGGCGGTGCCCTCGGCCGACGTGGTGATCACCAACCCGACCCACATCGCGGTGGCCCTGCGCTACGATCCGGCCGAAGGCGCGGCCCCGATCGTGGTCGCGATGGGCGAGCGCAAGCTCGCCGAGCGCATCAAGGCGATCGCCCGCGCCGCGGGCGTGCCCATGGTGGAGAACAAGCCGGTGGCGCGCGCGCTGCTCGCCACCTCTGCCATCGGCCATCCGATCCCGCCCGCGCTCTACGCCGCCGTCGCCGAGATCCTGGCGTTCGTCTACCGGCGCCGCGCCCGTGAAGGGGTGGCGGCGTGAGCGCGGTCGGCCTGACCACCGCACCGGCCCCGATGTCGCCTTCGGGCGGCGGCGCGCCACACGCCTCGGGCGGACCGGGCGGCCGCGGGGCCCCGCCCGGCCGCAGCCCGCTGCCGCCCGGGCCGCGCACCGGCATCCGCCTGCCCGGCGGCGCCGAGACGCTGGTGGGCCTCGGCGTCGTCACCATCGTCGCCCTGCTCATCGTGCCGCTGCCGCCGTTCATCCTCGACGCGCTGTCGTTCGCGCTCGCGCTGGTCGTGCTGCTGGTGACGCTGTCGTGCCGCGATCCGCTCGAGTTCAGCATCTTCCCGACGCTGCTGCTGCTCCTGACGCTGCTGCGGCTGGGGCTCAACGTCAGCAGCACCCGGCTCATCCTGGCCACCGGGCAGGCGGGCGAGGTCATCCACGCCTTCGGCCAATTCGTGGTCGGCGGCAACGTGGTCGTGGGGCTCGTGATCTTCCTGATCCTGGTGGTGATCAACTTCATGGTCATCACCAAGGGCGCCGGCCGCGTGGCCGAGGTCGCGGCGCGCTTCACGCTCGACGCCATGCCCGGCCGCCAGATGAGCATCGACGCCGACCTCTCCGCGGGCATCATCGACGAGCACGAGGCGCGCCGGCGCCGCGAGGAGATCAGCCGCTACGCCGACTTCTACGGCGCCATGGACGGCTCGGCCAAGTTCGTGCGCGGCGATGCCATCGCCGGACTGGTGATCACCGCCATCAACCTGGTCGGCGGCTTCGTGATCGGCATCACCCAGCAGGGGATGAGCGCGTCCGACGCCCTCAGCACGTTCAGCCTGCTCTCGGTCGGAGACGGCCTGGTCACCCAGATCCCGGCGCTCATCGTCAGCACCGCCTCCGGCCTGCTCGTCACCTACGGCTCGAGCGGCGTCGCGCTCGGCCCGGCGATCAGCTCGCAGCTCGTGCGCGAGCCGCGCGTGCTGGCCATGGCGGGGGCCATCCTCGCCGCGTTCGGGCTGGTGCCCGGCCTGCCGACGCTGCCGTTCCTGACGCTGGCGATCGCCTGCGGCGGCCTGGCGTGGTGGCTGCGGCGGAAGGCGGACGCGGAGGCGCTGCCGCTCGAACCCGAGCACACCGACACCGCGCCGTCGGCGTCGGCGCAGCCGGCGCTGTCGGAGGTGCTCGCCGTGGAGCCGCTCGAGCTCGAGGTCGGCTACGGGCTGATCCCGCTCGTGGACGAGGCGCAGCGCGGCGACCTGCTGCAGCGCATCGGCATCCTGCGCAAGCAGCTGGCGTTCGAGCTGGGCATCCTGGTGCCGGCCGTGCGCATCCGCGACAACATCCAGCTGAGCGCGAACGAGTACCTGATCCGCGTGCGCGGCGTGCGGGAGGCGGGCGGCGAGATCATGCCCCGGCATTTGTTCGCGCTCGACTCCGGCGGCGCCACCGGCACGCTCGAGGGCGTGCGCACGCAGGATCCGAGCTTCGGCCTGCCCGCCACCTGGATCGCCCACGACCGCCGCGGCGCCGCCGAGGCGCTCGGGTGGAACGTGGTCGAGCCGGCGACGGTGCTGGCCACGCATCTCATGGAGACCATCCGCCGTCACGCGGCCGAGCTGCTCAGCCGCCAGCACGTGCGCGAACTGCTCGACTCGCTCAAGGAGACGCACCCGGCGCTGGTGGAGGACACCGTGCCCGGCCGCGTCCCGCTGGGCACCCTGCACCGTGTGTTGCAGCGGCTGCTCCGCGAGGGGCTGCCGGTGCGGGACCTCGCTGCCATCCTCGAATCGCTCTCGGACGCGGCGGAGACCACCAAGGACCCCGAGATGCTCACCGAGCACGCCCGCCGGGCGCTGGCGCCTGTGCTGGCGCAGCTGCTGGCCGGCGCCGACCGTGCGGTGCGCGCGATCACCGTGGGCCCGCGCCTCGAGCTCATGCTCATGCAGATCTTCAGCCCGCGCGCGCGGCCCGAGGGCCGCGCCATGGACCCCGACGACCTGACGCGCGCGCTGCAGTCGCTGCACCGCATCGCCGAGGAGACGCGCGCCGAGGGCCAGTACCTGCCGCTCATCACGCCGCCGGCGCTCCGGGTCGGCCTGCGCCGGCTCATCGAGCCGGTGCTGCCGCGGCTGCCGGTGGTGTCGCTGAGCGAGCTGCCGACACAGACACCGATCCACTCCATCCGAACCTGGGAGATGAGTCATGCCGCTTGAAGTGCTGACCGGGAAGGACGTGCCCTCGCTGCTCGCCCGCGCGCACCGCACGCTCGGCGAGGACGCCGTCGTGCTCGCCGTCCGCCGCGTGCGGCTCGACGGCCGCGCGGGGTTCGAGATGACCGTCGCCGACGCCCGCACCGCGGCGCAGCAGCAGCGGCTGGA
>CAZMQP010000085.1:0-9041 GCA_964568385.1 uncultured bacterium | reverse complement strand
CTCCGACCAGATCCTCGGCACCCACATCTTCGGCGCCAAGGCGAGCGAGCTGATCCACGAGGCCTCACTCGCGATCGGCGCCGACCTCGACGTGGCGCACCTGTCGCAGGCGATCCACGCGCACCCGACCATGGCCGAGGTGATCGGCGAGGCCGCCGAGGACGCCGACGCCCTGGCGATCCACCTGCTGCGCCAGGAGGCCAAGCCGGCCGCCAAGTAGCCGCGTCCGCACACGAGAGGGCCCGCCCGGGCGTGAGCGCGGGCGGGCCCTTTTCCCTGTGCGCGGCTTCAGCGCACGATCAGCAGGCGCCTCGTCTCCGCGATCGAGCCGCTGCGGAACCTCGCGAAGAACATGCCCGGCGAGACGCCGCGCGCATCCCACGACAGGTGGTGCAGGCCGGCGCCGCGAGCCCCCCGCGCCACCGTCGCGACGCGCTGGCCGGTGAGGTCGAAGACCTCCAGCGTCAGCTCGCCGGCCGCCGGCAGCCGCACCGAGAACTGCACCGCGGCGCCCGCGGGGTTGGGCGAGAGCGAGAGCCAGCGTCCGGGCGGCGGGGTCGCGGGCCCCTCCACCCCCAGCGCGCTCGAGACGATGGCCCGCACGCGCACCCGGCCGCAGGCGAATCCCGCGCGTTCGCCGGCGATCGGGGCGGGCAGGTGCTGGTTGGTGTGCAGGTAGCCGACCGCGTCCACGCTCTGGAAGGTGCGCGGCTCGAACGAGGCCGAGGCGGCATCGAAGGCGAGCTGGCCGCTGTCGGGATCCCACGCCGCCCAGCCGCGCGACTCGGGATCCGTCAGCACGAACGAGGCGTTCGGGACGCCCGAGGGCCCCCCGAAGTCCTGCGACAGCCACCACTGGCCCGCGTCGCGCACGGCGAACCGCACGCGGCCCGAGTTGTTCGAGGGCACGCCGTCGGCGCCCCGGTAGTCGAGCGCCTCGAGCCGGCTGCCCGGGCCGAACTGGACCAGCTGGCTCGCCGCGCCCGAGAGGAAGTCGGCCTTCTGCCAGTACCGGAAGTCCCAGCCGTGCGTGCCGGCGGGTCCGCTCGAGTGCAGCTGGTCGGCGCCGCCGGCGTCGCGGATGCCGGCGGCACGCGGATCGAGCACGCTCGGGTAGCTGTCGAGCCGCACGCCGCCATAGTGGCGCCAGCTGGTGCCCACGCCGTCGCTCTCCACGGGCTGCAGGGGCAGGGAGTCGCTGAGCGGCGCCATCCATCGCGCCCCGGTCTGGCCGCCGACGAGCACGACGCCCGTCTCGGGCGGCGTCCCGAAGCGCCGGACCTCGGCGTCGGCGCTCACGTAGTCGCCGCCCCAGTCCACGATCGGCGTGCTGTCGGGCGGGACGGGCTCGAACGTGGCGACCCACACCGCGTCCTGCACGGGCCCGGAGATCGCGTGCTCGCGATCCCCGCCGTCGGACCAGCGCTTGAACCGCCACGGCTGGCTGCCGATCGCCTGGGGGCTCGGCGCGCCGATCGAGCGGTGGATGCCGGCGACGTTCGTGAATGCGTGAGGCGGCGTGACCGGCGAGCCGTCGAGCGTCAGGGCCAGCCCCGGCGGGTCGGAGTCGAGCGTGATCCGCGCCGTGTCGGGGAGGATGTCGCGGTAGGTGCGCGTCACCAGCCCGGCCGGGTCGCGCACCTGCAGCCAGAGGCGGTACCAGACATCGGCCGCCGTGTGATTGACCGCGGAGATCGCGTAGCTTCCGTCCGTCACCCCAGTGGTGGTGGGGAGTGCCGGGTGCGTGTGCGTGTCGTGGTGGAAGTCGATCCACCACGTGAACGCCGAGGCGGGGAGCGGGCCGGTCTCCGGATCGTCGGCGGTGCCCGCGAACACCAGGGTGGTCCCGCCCTGGTAGTGCGCGCCCTCGACGGGCGTGGTGATGGACGGCGTGGGGGGCAGGTCGTTCAGCACCGTCAGCGTCGCCTCGTTGCTGGTGGCGCTTCCGAGGACGTTGGTGACCACGCAGCGGTAGCGCGAGCCGTCGTCCCCGGCCACCGCGGCCGGCGTGCTGTAGCTGGCCTGGGTCGCCCCGGGAATGGGCACGAGGTTCCGCTGCCACTGGAAGCTGAACGGTGCCTGACCGCTCGCCGCCACCGAGAACGTCGCGCTCTGGGTGAGACCGATGGTGGCGGTCTGCGGATGCTGGACGATGGTGGGGGCATCACCGGTCGCGTATGAGACCCGCACGACCGTGCCGAGCGAGAAGCTGCTTCCGCCCCCGACCTGGAACTCGCCGCGCGCGAGGTAGTAGAGGTCGCCGTCGGGCCCGACCTGCAGGTCCACGGGCCCATCGACGATGGTCGCTCGGAAGGTCGTGGAGTTCGCGGGCGCGGCCGGGTCGATCCAGCGGATGACCCCGGCGCAGTAGTCCGCGAACAGGTAGCGGCCGACCCACACGGAGGGGAACGTGGGCACGGGCGGGTTGTAGAACGTGCCGCCGGTGATGGCACAGCCGGCGGCGCGGCCGTAGTAGTGCACCGGGGGGATGTAGGTGGGCGCGCCGCCGGGACCCTCGAAGTGGGGCCAGCCGTAATTGCCGCCGGCGACGCCGAGGTTGACCTCCTCGTACGCGGTCTGCCCGACGTCGTTGATGTAGAGCCGTCCCGTGCCGGGCTGGAACGCGAAGCTGAACGCGTTGCGGAGTCCCATCGCCCAGATCGTCTGACGGACTCCCGACGTGCTGCCGAGGAACGGGTTGTCGGCGGGGATGGTGCCGTCCTCGTTCATCCGCAGCAGCTTGCCGAACGTGGTGTTCAGCGACTGCGAGTTGCCGGGATTGGCGTTGTCGCCGGTGCCCGTATAGAGCTTGCCGTCGGGCCCGAACCGCAGCGTGCCGCCGAGATGGTAGTTGGCGACGTTGGTCGGGAGGTCGAGGATCGTGACCGCGCTGACCGCCAGCGCCGTGTCGCCCGAGGCGGTGTAGCGCACGATGCGATTGTGGCGCGTGGGCGTCAGCGTCGTGTAGCAGATGTACACGTGGCCGTTGCTGGCGAACTGGGGGTGCAGCGCGACGCCGAGCAGGCCCTGCTCGTCGTAGGTGTAGACGGGCGCACCAGGAACGGTTTGGCGAGCAGCACGCCGTTCTTGATCAGTCGCAGGGCGCCACCCTGCTCGCACACGAAGATGCGGCCGTCGGGGGCGATGGCCATGCTGACCGGGTTCTCGATCGAGTCGGCGACGACCACGTCGTAGAAGCCCGCCTGGGCAGCGTGCGGAGAGGGGGCGCGGCTGGCGCCGGCGGAGGCGGCCGTGCACGTCGCGAGCACGGACAGGAGCAGAGTCGCGAGCCGTCTGATCGTGGCCGCCTCGGGAGGGGGTGGGAGGGAGTGCCGAGACCCACCATGGCCCTCGATGCGGGGGGGCGCAAGGCCCATGCGCCGGCCCGGACCGCGTTCCCCGCGTGACGTGTTGTGGCCCATCGCCTTGACTCGCGTATCCTGCGCCGCATGCCGATCCTTCCCCGTCCTCCTCGACTCGCGGCCGCCATCCTCGCGACGCTCGTGGCGCTCTCGCTCGCGTCCTCCGCCCGTGCCGCCTACCACCCGCTCGAGGAGATCCCGGTCGAGAGTCCTCTCCACGGGCTCGCGGATGCGCTCGTCACGCAGTACGGCGCTCCGGCCGGCCACCTGATGACGCGGCCGTGGACGCGGCGCGACCTCGGCCGCTTCCTCGATGCCGTGCTCCTCGCCGCGCCGGCGGCGGCGGACGATCCCGCCATGGTGCGGCTGCGGCGCGAGCTCACCCCCGGCGGCCACGTGGCCGGCTGGGAGCCGATGGGCGCCTACGCCGACGAGGAGCGCTCGATCGAGGTCTCGGCCTATGCGCGCGGCGACCACCACGAGGACCGCGCCCGCGGCGGCGTGACGCGTGACCTGCGCGCCGGGCTGCAGCTCTCGGCGGCACTGGGCGAGAACGTGCTGCTGTGGAGCGACGTCTACGCGGGCACGACGTCGCCCGGGCCGCACGGCAACCCGGCCGACAGCCGCCGCTTCGGGCTGATCGAGGACGTGCAGGTGAACAGCTACTACGACCGCGCCACCGCCACGCTCGACGGACGGCTCGGCCGACTGACGCTGGGGCACACGTGGCTGCGCTGGGGGCCGGGCGCCTGGGGCACGATGGCGCTCTCCGACGGAGCGCCGGCGCTGGATGTGGCCGAGGCGCGCACGCCGCTGGGCCCGCGCGCGCAGCTCGCGTGGTTCGTCGCGGCGCTCGAGACGCGCGACGAGAGCTACCTCGCCGGGCACCGGCTCGAACTGCGCGCCACCGATGCGCTGCAGTTCTCGTTCTCCGAGCTGGCGCGGTTCGACGGCGTCTCGAATCTCGCCCTCTACGCACTGCCGGTGGTGCCGTTCAGCCTGATCGAGAAGCGCATCCAGAAGGCGAGCGCGCTGCCGAGCGACTCGCTGGAGCGGCTCGCCAAGAACAACGTGATGTGGGCGGCCGACGTCTCGTGGCGCGTCCGCCCGGGGGCGCGCCTCTACGGCGAGATCGCCGTGGACGACCTCAGCATCAGCTCGGAGGACCGGCCCAAGCTGGTCGCCTGGCAGGTCGGCGGGCAGGCACGGCAGGTTCGCGGGCCGGCCGCGTGGGAGGCGCGCGGCGAGTACGCGCGCGTGTACGCGCTCACGTATTCGGTCTATCACCGCCACGACTTCGTGCATGCGGGCATGCCGACCGGCTTCCCGCTCGGCCCCGACGTGGACCGGCTCTCGGGCCGGCTCGCCTTCACGCCCGAGCCCGACTGGACCTGGGCGCTCGAGGGCTCGCTCACGCGCAAGGGCGAGGGCCGCCTCGGCGAGGCCTACGTCCCGGGCACGCCCGTGCCCGACAACCTCCGGCTCCAGGGGGTGCTCGACCGCGACCTGCGCGGCTCGCTCAGCGTGGACTACTCGCCCTCGCCCGGGCTGCGGCTGGGCCTGACCGGGGGCTACGCCCGCATCGAGGGCCTCGGCCACGAGGCGGGCCGTGAGGCGAGCGGGCCCTTCGGCGCGACGCGCGCCACGCTGCGCTGGTAGCGAGGCGCGGCCGGGGCGGCGCCCGGGGTCAGTGTCCCCGCAGCCGGCCCGCCACGATCTTCCACACCGTGCCGATCAGGATCGCGAGGTCGAGCCGCAGGCAGCGCTCCCGGACGTAGCGCACGTCGAGCTCGAGGGTCTCCTCGAACGTCAGGTCGTCGCGTCCGACGCACTTGGCCAGCGACGTGATGCCGGGCTTCACGCCCAGCACGGTCTTGGCGTGCTGCTCGTAGTAGGGGATCAGTTCGGGGATCTCCGGGCGCGGGCCCACGAGGCTCATGTCCCCCAGCACCACGTTCACCAGGTTCGGCAGCTCGTCGAGGCTGGTGCGGCGGATGAAGCGGCCCACCCGCGTCACGCGCGGGTCGTGCCCGCCGTGGAAGCGCAGCTGACGGATCTCCTCGGCGCTGTAGCGGTAGTCGTACAGCTTTGGGAAGCGCTCGCGCGCATCGGTGAACATGCCCCGGAACTTGTAGAAGGTGAACGCGCGGCCGCCGCGGCCGATGCGCGTCTGCCGGAACAGCGCGGGGCCGGGCGAATCCAGCCGCACCGCGACCGCGACGGCCGCGAGCACCGGCGAGACCGCGATCAGTCCGATCGCGGCGAGCGTGCGGTCGATGGCGCCCTTGCACCACTCGCTGACGCGGCCGTAGCGGCCGACCGGCCGCCAGCCCGCCTCGGCCGCGCCCGCGGCAGCGGACTCGGCCGCCGCCAGCTGCTCCAGCGCGTGGCGCAGAGCGTCGTCTCCCGGCCGCGCGTCCGCGGCAGCGGTGAGCGCGTCCACCGCCGGCTCGAGCATGGCGCGCGAGCTCATGCCGCCTCCCGCAGGTCTTCGTCGGCGTCGAATCCGGTCGCGAACGCCGGCGCCGTGCGGCGGTGCTCGATGATCTTGTGCACCGCGGCGATGGTGTCCTCGGCGTCCGCCATCGTCATGGCCGCCGACAGCGGCAGCGAGAGCGTGCTGTCGCCGATCGCCTCGGCGACCGGGAAGTCGCCGCGGCCGTGACCGAAGTGCTCCCGGTACCAGCGGTGCAGGTGAACGGGCACGAAGTGGACGCCGCTGCCGATGTTCTCGGCGGCCAGCTCGGAGACGAACTGGTTGCGGTCGCACTCGAGACGATCCGGCACGAGGCGCAGCGTGTACAGGTGGCGGGCATGGCGCGTGTGCGCGGTGTCGCGCGGCGCCGGCGTGATGACCTCGTCGAGCCCGGCGAACGCCTCGTCGTAGGCGGCCCAGATGCGCTGGCGGATCGTGAGGTTCTCCTCGAGCCGCGCCAGCTGGTGCAGGCCGAGTGAGGCCTGCAGGTCGGTCATGTTGTACTTGAAGCCGGGCTCCAGCACCTCGTAGGGCGTGTAGGCGCCGGGCGAGTAGCGCTTCCAGGCGTCCTTGTCGAGCCCATGCAGGCGCAGGGCGCGCAGGCGGTCCCACGCCGCCGTGTCGTTGATCGCCAGCGCGCCGCCCTCGCCCGTGGTCATGTTCTTGGTGGCGTAGAAGCTGAAGGCGGTGAAGCGGCTGATGGAGCCGACCTTGCGCGCCTGGTACCACGACTCGGTGGCGTGCGCGGCGTCCTCGATCACCGGAAGGCCGTGCTGCTCGGCGATCCCGGTGATGGCGTCCATGTCACACGGCCAGCCGGTCATGTGCACGACCATGATCGCCTTGGTGCGCGGGGTGATCGCGCGCGCGAGGCGCTCGGGGTCGATGTTCTGCGTCGCCTCGTCCACGTCCACGAACACGGGCCGGGCGCCGACGTGCGCGATGACGTTGGCGGTGGCGCAGAAGGTGAGCGGCGTGGTCACCACCTCGTCGCCCTCGCCGACCTCGGCCGCGAGCAGCGCCAGGTGCAGCGCGGCGGTGGCGCTGTTCACGCTCAGCACATGCTCGGCGCGCACGTAGCTCGCGAACTCGTCCTCGAAGCGCAGGCTCTTGGGCCCGAACCCGATCCACCCGGAACGCAGGGTGTCGACCACCTCGCGGATCTCGGCCTCGCCGATCTGCGGCTTCCCGAACACCAGGAAGTCCTTGCGGACGGGCCGCCCCCCCTCGCTGGCGAGCGTGGACATGATGTGACGCCTCCCCTCGGCCGCAACTCCATGTCCGGAGCCTCCGGCATCCTGCGCCGGTGCGGCAGCGTGTCGTACGGCGATGCACTCGGTTCGACGCCGGGGAGAGGCGCGACCGGTTGGCGGACGCACGCATGGCCCGAGGGGTGGGCCCTGCGCGATCACGACCGCCAGCCGGTTCCGAGGGGGCGCAGAAGGAACTCTGCCCGGGGTCGTGTGAACAGGTGCTGCGGGATCTCTACGTCATCACGGATGGACGGAGCGCTTCATGGACGCCGCGCCGTCTTGCTGCGTGCGCACCGGCCGGGCGCGGGGCCCGGCCGCGATGTCGCAATCGGGTCATCGGCCTGCACTCACTGGCACTTGAGGCGATTGGGAATGCATTCGCGCCAGCAGCGGGGTCGCCAGCAGCAGCGGCACCATCTGGGTGGCCAGCGAGGTGAACTTCGAGGCGATCGAGCCCTCCACCAGGTGCACGGCGGTGAGGAACCAGAACCCGTGCAGCAGCAGCTGGGACGGTCCGCCACGGTGCACGGCCTCCCACGAGGCGCGCATCAGCACGCCGAGGCCGAAGCCACCCGCCAGCACGCCCGGCCATGCGAAGTTGGCCCACAGCTCGCCCGGCAGCGACGAGGACATGTAGGTCATCACGACGAAGTGGAAGTCGGGCATGTAGTGCTGGGCGAACGTGAGTCCGAAGCTCATCGGCTTCGCCTCCCACAGCCCGCGCGGGATCCAGAAGTAGAGCAGGTCGAGCAGCGTGGCGCCCCACTCGTAGGGCACCTCGCGCCCGGCGCGGTGCAGCACGAGCATGAAGCTGTCGGCGTCGTAGGCGCGGTGGAACAGCTTGAGCAGCGGCGCGTCGGTGGTCTCGAGATACGTGCGCACGCCGTCGAGCCCGACCAGTCCCACGGCGCGGTAGGCGTAGAAGAGCGGGAACAGCAGCCCGAAGCCCGCGAACACCAGCATCAGCGTGCGCACCGGCAGCGGCTTCACCAGGAAGTGGCGCCAGATCAGTGTCAGGAACACCAGCCGGATGATGAGGAACTTGGAGGACGTGACCAGGTAGAGCGGCGCGGCGAACGCCAGCGAGGCGAGCAGCACGGTGCGGGTGGCGCCCGCGCCCTGCCGCGAGAATCGCGCGACGGCCCAGACGTGGAACCCGACCACGGCGAACTCGGTCACGGCGATGAGCCACCAGCGCCCCAGCGCCTGGTCGGTGCCCGCGCTCAGGAGGTCGCTGGTGACGGCGTGGAACCCGCCCATGCTCTTGAGCCGCAGCAGCGCGCCGGCGAGCCCGGCCGCCAGCAGCAGGGCGGCGGCGAGGCGCGCGCGCGAGGGCCGCCACGGCGCCGCGAGCCCCGGGACGCGGCGCAGCCACCAGCCGGCGAGCCGGGGGCCCGAGCGCGCCTGCCAGCCGGCGTAGAGGCACACCAGCAGCGCGGCGCTCCAGAAGAACACGCCCGCCAGCAGCCGGCGGAAGTGATCGCTGCGCGCGTCGCCCAGTTCGCGCAGGTAGGGGCTGTCCACGAACGTCAGCAGCCCGAGGCCGCGCAGCAGCATCGCGAAGGCGAAGTAGGCGAGGAAGAACACCAGCGGGTTGCCGGTGTCGAGCGGGATGCGGCGCGTGACGACCGGCCACGCGAGCACGCCGGCGAGCAGCAGCGCCGTGGTGGTGAGCCACACGCCGGTCGGCAGTTGCGAGGCGATCGCGCAGGCGGCGCCGGCGAGCATGAGCGCCACCGCCGTCCCCGAGGGACGGGCGGTGGACCGCACGGGAGCCAGCGCCACGGCGGTCATGCCGCCTCGGCTTCGTGTTCGGCGAGTCCCGGCTCCTCGGCCGGGTCCTGCGCCTCGCCGGTGAGCGAGCCGACCAGCGCCAGCAGCGCCCGCGCGCGGCGGTCCTCGGTGAACTCGGCCAGCACGCGGGCCCGGGCGCGCTGGCCGGCCTCGGCG
>CAZMQP010000084.1:8438-9068 GCA_964568385.1 uncultured bacterium | reverse complement strand
ATCTTCGTTGACGGCAGGGGCGGGTCCGCAGGCGCCTCGAACTACGCCTGCTCGATCAGCGCGCCCAATCACGCCTACGCCACTCCCATCGTCGCGCGGTTCGTCGACCCCGTCACGCTGGGGCCGGCGCTCACGGATTACGTGGGTGCCGCGCAGGATTACTGCTGGGTGCCCGGCGAGGGCATCGACATGCGCGCCTACGACCTCGCCGGCAACCTCATCGCGAGCACGTTCAATCCTCCTGGCTCCGCGAACGGTTCCGGACGGTTCGAGTCGTTCAGCGTCCCCTCGCCGGTCATCGCGCGCGTCGAGTTCCACTGCGTCGGGCAGGGCATAGACGACCTCGAGTTCGGTGCGCCCACGGTGACCGGCGTGACGCCGGCGCCGCTCGCGCTCTCGCTGCACCCGCTCGTGAACCCTTCCCCGAGCGCGCGACTGAGCGTGGTGTTCGATCTTCCCAGTGCCGGAGCCGCCCGAGTCGAGCTGATCGACGTGCGCGGGCGCCGGGTGGCGGTGCGGGAGGTCGGGGCGATGGGGCCCGGCCGGCACGCCGTGGCGCTCGCACCCCCGCAGCGTGTCCGTCCCGGCGTCTACTTCGTGCGACTGAGCCAGTCGGGGGAGTCGGCGGTC
>CAZMQP010000084.1:0-8428 GCA_964568385.1 uncultured bacterium | reverse complement strand
AGGCGCCGCCCGGCCGTGTCCGGGCGCTGCACGCCGCGCCGGAGAGGGCGTCGGGTGCTGCCGCCCCTTCCAAGGGGCGGAGCGAAGCGCGGTCAGCGCATCCGCACGATGCGCCGCGAACTGCGGAAGTGCTCCCCGATCAGACGCACGAAGTAGACGCCCTCTTCGGCGCGGGCACGCATGCCATCCAGGCTCCCATCCCACGCCCGCGTGTGCACCCCGGCCGCCAGCAGTTCCTCTCCCGAACTCCACACGCGCCGGCCCGTGACGTCGATGACCTCGAGGCGCACGACCTGCGCCTCGGGAAGCGCGAAGCCGATCGAGAGGCGATCGGACGAGGGGTTGGGCCACGCCTGGAGGGCGATGGGCCGCTCGAGGCCGCCGGGAGAGCTCCCTGTGGAGGCCGCGAACGTGTAGGCGGCCAGCCCACCCACCGGACGACCATCCATCTGGGAGAACGCACCGCCCAGGTAGGCCACGTTCTCGAAGGCATCCACGGTGGTGAAGAGACCGGTCCCGTTGGGGTCCGGGGTCCAGTCGAGCGGCATGCCGGTGCCCAGGTGCACCGCTCCGGCACCATTCGAGGCCTGGCTGCCGATCTGCGAGAACTGGCCCACCAGGTACAAGTGGCCATTGCCGGCGTCGAGCCTGAGCACCGATCCGGTGACCGACGGGCTCCACGCGGTCGCGAGCCCGGTCCCCGGGTCCAGCGCGGCGAGTCCCGCACGGCTCTGACCGCCGATGGACGTGAACGGCCCAGCCGCGTAGAGCGTTCCGCCGTCCATCGCCAGCGCGCTGACCCGCAGATCCGGATCGGGTCTCCATCCGAACACGGTCTGGCTGGTCAGCGAATCGAGCTTCGCCAGGTTCTTCCACGGCAGGCCGCCGATGTACTGGAACGCCCCGCCCACGAACACATGGCTCCCACTCGGGACGATGCTCCAGACGGCGTTGTTGGCGCCATCCACCGGCCGGGGATCCCACCACGGAATCGGCTGTCCCGTGGTTCGGTCGAGCCCCACGAGGTCGGTTCGGGACGTGGTGCCACCGAACGTGTACGAGAAGTCCCCGCCCACGAAGACGGCCGAGGGCGTGGCCGCCACCGAGTAGAGGAACCCCGAGGCACCGGAGGCCTGCGGGTTCCAGCTCGTGGCCGCTCCCGTGACGCCGTCGAGCGCCGCGATCTGGTAGCGCGAGGCTCCGCCGATCGAGGTGAAGTCGCCGATGGCGTAGAGGGTCCCCGACTGCTCGGCCAGCGCGAGCACGTTGCTGTTCGCGGCGGGATTCCACGCGGTGGCGGCGCCGGTGGTCGCATCCAGCGCCGCCGCACGAAGGCGCGTGACGCCGCCGACGCTCAGGAAGGAGCCACCGGCGAAGACGGTCGAGCCGTTCACGGCGAGCGCGAGCACGTCGCTGCCCATGTGCGGATCCCACGGTCTCGCCAGGGCCGTCGCGGTGTCGATCTCCGCGAGGCAGGTGCGCGACTGCCCCCCCACCGTCATGAAGGCGCCTCCCACGAGGAGGTGAGGACCGTTGAAAGCCAGCGAGCGCACGCGTGACGACGTGAACGGCCAGCCGCTGACATTGGGGTTCCAGCTCCGGACCGCCCCGGTCGAGGCGTCGATGGCGGCCAAGTAGTTGCGAGGCGCATTGACGAAGAAGTTGGTGAAGTCGCCGCCGATGTAGACGATGCCGTTGCGCACCGCCAGCGACTTGACCTTGTTGTTCGGGCGGGGGTTCCAGGCCGTGGCCAGTCCGGTCGTCGCGTCGAGCGCCGCGAGCAGGGGGCGCGACTGGCCGCCGATGGTGCCGAAATCCCCGTAGGCGTAGACGGTGCTGCCGCTGACCACGACACCCTCCACACTCAGACTGGCACCCGGGTTCCACGCCGTTGCCAGGCCGCTGGTGGTGTCGAGCTGCGCGATGTAGTTGCGCAGCTGTCCACCGACGCTGGTGAAGCGCCCGCCCACGACGATGTTCGCACCGAGCGCCGCCAGCGAGTTCACCTCGCTGATGGGGTTCGGGTTCCAGCTCGAGGCTGCACCGGTGACACGGTCAACCGCCGCGAGGTGGTTGCGGGCCTGGCCCCCGGCACCGGAGAAGAATCCGGCCAGATACACCCGGCTGCCGTGCAGCAGGATGCTGTTGACCCGAAGCGCTCCCGTGGAGGACACGTTCGGGTCCCAGGGCGAGAGGGTGAGGTCGGCGCGGATGTGGGCCGCGCAGTTCCGCACGACGCCATTCACGCGCGTGAACGCGCCGCCGATGTACCAGCCGCCCGCACCGTCCGGCGTCACGCAGTGGACGATCCCGGTCACCTTCGGGAACCCGGGCACGACGGCGCCCGACGGGTACTGGATGCCGACTCCGCTCCCTGTCTGGGGTCCCACCTCGGTGAAGCGCCCTCCGAGGTAGATCGTGTTGCCGACCCTCAGGACGGTCTTCACCTCGCTGTTGGGGACCCAGAGCGTCGTGTCCAGGACCTGCGCGCGAGAGGTGGCTGCACTCAGCACGATGGTCCCTCCCACCATGGCCGCGAGGGCGTGCATCCCGAGCGTCCACTGCCGGCGTGCCGAGGTCCGGGGGCCGTGGGCGGCGGATCGGGGCGCCGACTCGGTGCCGCTCGGCTTCGGATGTGGCGGAAGGGCTGCGCGCACGGGGCCTCTGCGGGGTCGGGGGGGGAACGGGTTCGGCGGCCGGCTCGGGGAGTTCCCGTGCTGGACCACTGCATGAGATTCCGACAATTCTAGGGAGGGAATGCAGTGAGCTTCAAGCTCTCGTTTCGGGGCGGCCCTTCGAATCCACCCCGCACCACCGAGGTGGCGCGCGGCCAGCGCTGCGCCGGACTCTCGTGGAATCGGATCGCGCCGACGGGTTGACCCGGCGTTCGCGATTGGGCGACTCTGCGCCGCATGACCCGGCCCCTCCACGACCCGCGAGTGTTCGGACCCATCGTGCCTCCGACTGCGCGCGCCGCCGCCGCAGCGCCCTTCTACGCGTGACCAGTCCCCCCGCCCCCGAGTCCGCCGCGCGACCGCCTCGCGCCGCCGCGTTCATCCGCGCCGCCCTGGGAGGCACGCTGATGGGACTCGCCAATCTCGTGCCCGGCGTCAGCGGCGGCACGATGCTGCTGGCGGTGGGCGTCTACCCGCGATTCATCGGCGGGATCGCCGAGCTGACGCGGCTGCGCATCAGGTTCTCGACGATCGGCTTCCTCGCGACGATCGTCGCGGCGGGCGGGCTGTCGATCCTGCTCCTCGCGGGCCCGACCAAGGACCTGGTCGTGCACCAGCGCTGGATCATGTACAGCCTGTTCATCGGCCTGACGCTGGGCGGTGTGCCGATCGTGTGGAAGCTGATCGAGCGACCGAGCACGGCGACCTGGCTCGGTGCCACCGTCGGGATCGCCATCATGGCCGCGACGCTGCTCGTGAAGCCGGCTGCGGCGGATGGTGGCGGGGCGGCGCTGATGCTGTTCTTCGCCGGGCTCGCCGGTGCGAGTGCGATGATCCTGCCCGGAGTGAGTGGCGGCTATCTCCTGCTCGTGCTCGGGCAGTACGTCCCGATCCTGGCGGCGGTGGATCTGCTCAAGCAGGGCCTGCTCGGTGGCGGTGATGGCGGCGGTCCGGACACGGCGATGATCACGCGCTCGCTGGCCACGGTGATTCCGGTCGGGCTCGGTGTGTTGGCGGGCGTGCTCGGCGTGAGCAACCTGCTCGAGTGGATGCTCGCACGGTTCCGGGCCGCGACGCTGGGCTTCCTGCTCGGGCTGCTCCTGGGAGCCGTGCTCGGCCTGTGGCCGTTCCAGCGCCCCGTGCCGCCGGTTCCCGGCGATGTGATCAAGGGAGTCGTCCTCACCGAGGCCACCGTCACCGCCGTGGACCCCGACGATCATCCCGTCGAACGCTTCCCCCCCACGCCCGGGCAGATCGCCGCCTGCCTGGCGCTGATCGCGGCCGGCTTCGGCGCGACCGCGCTGATCGGGCGCGTCAAGGGCTCGAGCGACGGAGACGCCAGGGCCTAGGCCGCGAGTCGAGGGGCGTGGCAGACAGAACGGCGGGCGCCTTGACTGCGGGCGCCCGCCGTTCCCTGTGAGAGAGGCTCGCGGCCTCAGTCCACGACCATCACCTTCTTCTGCTCGGCCACATCGCCCGCCCGGAGCCGGAGGAAGTAGACGCCGGGTGCGACGCGCTGACCGCGGTCATCCGACACGTCCCACGTCACCCGGTACTCCCCTGCCGAGCGCGGCCCCTTGGCGAGCGTGCGCGCCACCCGGCCCTGGAGATCCACCAGCTGGAGCGAGACGTCCACCGGGCCGGAGTCCGCGACATCGTGACCCACGGCGTATTCGAACAGGGCGCTGCGGCGAACGGGATTCGGCACCGGCGAGCGCGCCCAGGTCATCGCGGCGCGCGACTCGAGCCGGCCGTGCACCGGGCCGTTCATGAACGACGTGCCGTCGGGCTCGTGGATCTGGATCCAGTAGTAGTAGGTGACGCCGGGCGCGACCGCGCGATCGAGGAACGTGAGCGCTTCGCTCTCGAACGCGAGCGACCCCTCGTGGATCTGTTCGCGCTCCGCGAACTCGGCCCCGGTCGAGCGGTAGAACGTGGCCCGGTAGCCCGGGCCGCCCGTGCCGAGCACGATGCGGATGCGCACGCCGTCGGGGTCCCCGCTCGCATCGAACAGGGCCACGAGCACCGGGGTCACGCGAGGCTCCGGGATCCACAGGGTCGCGGGCACCGCGCCGCCCTCCACCATCGGCTGGGGCATCGGGACATGGTCCGTGAAGTACGTGACGCCGCCCGGGCTGCCCGGGAAGTCGTTCACGAACAGCGAGAACCCGGAGATCCGTCCGGTGCGATTCACGAAACCGCCATCGCGGACGGCGAGGAACCACGGCCGGCTCTGGCTCGGCGGCAGGTGCACCTCGGCGCCGTCGCCCGCGTTGAATCCCACCGACCAGAAGTGCTCGATGGTGCCGATGGTCGAGGTGCCCGTGTTCGGAGGCACTCCACCCGGCAGGATGACGCGCGCGCTGTCCTGCTGGGACTCGCCGGGCCCCAGGACCTCGTAGTCGGCCTGACCGAGGCTGCCGGGGCTGTAGTCGCGGTCCGCGCCGATTCGCACTTCGAGATCATTGTCG
This sequence comes from uncultured bacterium, assembly GCA_964568385.1. Lineage (GTDB taxonomy): Bacteria > Eisenbacteria > RBG-16-71-46 > RBG-16-71-46 > RBG-16-71-46 > CADEFY01. The sequence goes on along the minus strand of CAZMQP010000084.1, from coordinate 3,282 downwards.
GCCGCGTTGTGGACCAGGCTGTAGTAGGCCGTGGCGACGCGGGCCAGCTGTCCGTACTCGACGGACACGGCCGGCTCGGCGTGCGACACGGCGAGCAGGTCGATCCAGTCCACCCGGTACCAGTAAGCCTGTCCCAGCGCCAGTGAGGGGTCGGCGTCCTGGTACACGTAGGTGGTGCGGTTGTCGTCCCCTTCGATGACGGGGTCGCCCGCCGGCGCGATCGGAAGCGTGTTGAGCTTGACGAACGTGCCCGGGGACCCGCCCACGTCGGGCGCGCGGTAGAGGTCGAAGCCGAGGAACGGATACTCGCGCTGCGTGATCCAGGTGACGTCGATGCGGGCGCCCGGCACCACGGGCACGGCGCGGATCTGGGTGACCTGGACGCCCGAGGTGCTGTTGAGCGCCTCCTTCACCGCCGCGTACACGTCCACGAGGCCCCAGCCGGAACTCGGGTCGTAGTTCGCGTCCACGCCGTAGGGATCCTGGCCGCGGTCGCCCGATGGCTTGGTGGTCGGGATGTTGTGCTCGGCGGTGTTCTGCAGGATGGCGCGCAGCTGCAGCGGCGTGAGCGTGGGCTTCGCGTGCAGCAGCAGCGCGGCGCAGCCGGCCACGTGCGGTGCGGCCATGCTGGTGCCGGACAGCTGAGAATAGGCGGTGCCGTCGGTGGTCGGATCGCCGCTCGCCGAGATGATGCCGGCTCCGGGCGCCACGACACTCGGCTTCATCTCGTCCAGGTGATCCGCATCGCCATCGTCGTCTCGCGGGCCCTCATTCGAGAAGCCCGTGACGCGGTCATCCGAGCGGTCGAGCGTCTTCGCGTGGAGCGAGGCGCCCACGGCGATCGACTTGTCGGCGGCCGCCGGTGACGCAATGCACTCGATCGCATCGTCATTGCCGGTGGCGATCACCACGACGATGCCCGCATCCACGGCCGCGTTGACGATGGCCGAGGAGGCGCCGTTGCCGGTGCTCGTGCCGCTTCCCCCCGTGCATTCGGTGGAGCCGAGCGACATGTTCACGACGTCGATGCCCTGCCAGATGCTGCCGGGCGGAAGTCCCGGCCACAGGGTGTTGCGGTTGGAGATGACCCAGTCGAGGCCGCGCGTGCTGCCGCCCACGCTGGCGCCGGCGTCCGAGAGCACCTTGCAGTCCACCAGGCGCGCCCCCGGCGCGACGCCGGCGAAGAAGCCGCCCAACCCGCCGGTTCCCATGGCGGAGCCCGCGACGTGCGTCGCGTGGTAGCTCGAGGCGTCGCCGCCATGGTCCTGCGGGTTGGTGCTGCCGTTGGCCGGCGTCGAGCACGCCGGCTGGCCGCACCAGAACTCGCCACCGCCCAGGAACTTGCCCTGCAGGCTCTCGTGGCCGGGGTAGCCCGGATTCAACGCGTCCACGTCGTCATTGACACCGGTGTCCAGGATCGCGATGACGATCCCGGTGCCATCGAAGCCGAACTGATGATGCACGCTCGGGAAGAGCACGCCGTTGTCCGCCTTGGTGAGGCCGTGCGAATCGCGCGCGCGCACCACGCGGGAACCATAGTGATTGCTCACGTAGTCCACCGGCACCGCCTCGACGCGGGTGACGCCGGGCAGCGCCGTGATGGCCTGGATCTGCGCCAGGGTCGCACGGGACTCGATGTAGGGGATGTTCCGGAAGGGCCACACCATCGTGACACCCGTGGCCGCGAGCAGGGTCTCGTCCATCGAGGTGGGCGGGTGGTCGTATCCGACGTAGATCGCATAGATGACGTTGCCGGGGTTCTCGACCCCGATGCGCATGCGACGGGTGGGATCCTGGTTGACGAACGCATGGTTCCAGCCATTCGCGGCGACCGCGTCGATGCGGTCGTCGATCTTGTTGGCGTTGGCGTCCATGTACGCGAACACGGGTGGCGCGCTCCAGGCGAGCGCGAGGCTCGCGAGGGCCGGGACCAAGGCAGCACGGATGAAGCGGGTGGCAAGGCGCACGGCGGGGCTTCTCCTTTCCTGCGGTGAGGGTTCGACCGGGCCGAGTGGGCCCCTTCTGAACGCGTGAAGCCTCGCCGGCAGGGCTTGAGCAGGGCTTGACCGGGCCGATCGCGGATGCGCGGCGCTCGGCCCAACCACATGTGGCCGAATGCGTTGGCGCATTCATCGAAGCATCCGGATGATGCGCCCGCGCGCCGCGTGCGTTCGCTGCGCGCCTGCTGCCAACCCTCTATCGAGCCGCGCTCGCCCCGCTCGCCCCCAGCCCCTCGATCCATCGGGCCACCAGCACCACCGCCGCGCTGTCGACGATCACCGTGCCCAGCGGCGGCATCTGCGTGGCGGGCTGTCGCGAGGCCATGCGGTGGACCAGCGCGCTCCGCTCGGGATGTCCCGGCTCGAGCACGCGTGCGGGACCCTCCACGCCGGGCACGGCGAAGCGGCTCATGGTGAGTGAGGCGGTCGCGAGGACGGGGTCGGGCGCCGACGGCGCGCCCGCCACCTCATGGCGCAGCGTGAAGCCGAGGCGGGCCAGCGGCCCGCTCGCGTTGTGGCAGCCGCCGCAGTTGCCCGACAGGTAGCCCATCGCCGCGCGTGCCACGGGATCCTCGGTATGGATGCGCGGCGGCTGCGTCACCCACTCGCGGCGTGCGGGCTGCAGTCGCTTCTCCCGGACCAGCGCGGACAGCGTGAGCATGCTCGAGTGCAGCATCTCGGCGTGCGGCGACATCGGATCGCGGTCGTCCGACAACTGGAGCGCGTTGAATCCCAACACCACGCCGGGTGACGAGCCGTGACACGCCAGGCAGTCGGCCACGCCGGGGATCGAGTGCCGGCGCCCGGCCCGCACCTCGTAGGCGCCGCGCACACCCGCTTCCGGCACGAGCACGGCGTCGGTCTGCTCGTCATTCCAGCGATAGGCCGCGAACAGCCACTCGCCCTTCGCGGTGTGGCGGATCATGCGCGTTTCCACCTTGTGGCCGTTCCAGCTGAACTCCTTCCAGAAGGTGGTGCCACGCGGGAACCGCCACACATCCGGATTCGAGACGTCGATTCGGGCGCCCGCGGGCAGCCGAACCCAGCGGCGCTTGTCGGCGCCATCGGTCCAGAGCGGATACTGCGGTGCGAACATGCGGTTCCTGGGGTCGATCGACCCGTCCTCGGCGAAGAGCCCGGTCTCGGAAAGGCGTGCCGGGACGCGCCCATCACGTGGCGCGGCAATCGCTACTGGGCCGGCGTCCGCGGACGGCCCGGCGAGCGCCAGCGCGGCGCCCGCCGGTGTCCAGCGCCACGGTGGCTGCGTGCCCGCGCCGGCGTT
>CAZMQP010000083.1:0-9244 GCA_964568385.1 uncultured bacterium | reverse complement strand
ACGGCAACGCGCTCTCCGGCGTCGTCTCGGTGTCCACGCGCGAGGGAGGCGACAAGCTCTCCGGTGAGGTGCGCTGGGACACCGACCGCTATGGCGACCCGACCAAGACGTTCAACAGCTTCGACCGCTTCACCATCGGCATGGGCGGCCCGACGCCGGTCAAGAACCTGACCTACTACGGCACCTACGAGGGCACGTTCTCCGACACGTACCTGCGTTCGACGCTGACGCGGCCGCGCCGCACGCTGCTGGACTTCATCCAGCTCGGCAACCGGCAGAGCAACGACGTCAACACCAACCTCAAGTTCGCCTACCGCATGAGCCCGCGGCACAAGGTCACGCTCGAGACCATCAACAACCGCTCGCTCAACACGCCCTACAACCACATGTGGAGCCGGCAGGGCTTCGTGCAGGTGAACTACGACACCGTGCGCACGGTGGGCCAGCCGGACCGGCTGACGCCCCGCTACGGCGCGTGGTCCGAGATCAAGCTCGACAGCACCTACCAGGCCTACAACCTGCCCGACCACATCCCGACCCGCGACGACCGCTTCCAGCAGTTCACGGGGGTGTGGACCAACCAGCTCTCGGACAAGTCGGTGTGGACGACGCGCGTGTCGTCGCTGCGCTTCTTCACGCTCAACTCGGTCGGCGGCAAGGAGCCGTGGGAGTACGACACGCAGAGCCCGTTCTACTGGAGCGGCAACACCATCCCGGGCACCGAGAACAACCCGTACTTCGCCACGCACGGCGACTTCCCCGTGTACACGCGACGCACCACCAACGTCTACAACGTGAAGTCCGACTTCTCGACCCGCCGCTGGAAGCAGCACACGGTCAAGACGGGCGTGGACATCAAGTACAACCGGTTCCAGAACCTCAACCTGAACCTGCCGAACTCGGAGTCCAACGGGCTGCCGGGCGGCGTGCGCTCGGACTTCATCAACTTCAACCCCGAGGGCTCGGCCTACCTGCAGGACCGCTGGGAGTTCGAGGGGCTCGTGCTCAACGCCGGGCTGCGCTACGACGCCTTCACGCCGGGCGACCAGGTCACCGACGCGGAACTGCGCAGCGGCAAGCGGCTGAAGTCGCAGATCAGCCCGCGGCTCGGCATCGCCTATCCCGTCTCGGACCGCGACGTGCTCAGCTTCCACTACGGCTGGACGTTCCAGACGCCGGCGCGCTCGTTCGTGTTCGAGAACCGCGGCATCAACAGCACCGTCGCCGTGCGCGGCAACCCGGACCTCGAGCCCGAGACCAACATCGCCTACCAGGCCGGTGTGCAGCACCTGTTCACCAAGGACATCTCCGGCCAGTTCTCGGTGTTCTTCAAGGACATCTACGGGCTGATCACGGTGCGGCAGGAGCGCGACGAGTTCGGCAACCTCGTGAACTCGTTCTTCAACGGCGACTACGCCTCGGCGCGCGGCTTCGAGGCCAGCCTCGTCAAGGCGTTCAGCCACAAGTTCTCGGCCGAGGTGAACTACACCTACTCGATCGCCACCGGCGTCGCATCGAACCCGAACCAGGCGCTGCAGTTCTTCAACGGCGGTCGGCTCTACCTGCCGATCTCCGAGCAGGCGCTCGACTGGGACCAGCGCCACACGGTGAGCCTGTCGTCCACCATCCGCGACCCGGGCAAGTGGGGCATGCGCATGCTGTGGACCTACGGCTCGGGCTTCCCGTTCACGCCCACGTTCCGCAACGACCGCCGTCCGGACCCCGTGCTCACGAACTCGCGCCGCCAGCCGTCGGTCTCGCGCCTGACGGTGACGGGCGACAAGTTCTACAAGATCTGGGGGCAGAACGTGACGCTGTTCGCCGACGCGCGGAACGTGCTCGATGCCAAGAACATCCAGAGCATCTCGATCGGCGCCTTCCCGAACCCGTTCGTCAACGCGGCCGGGGACGACTTCCTGATCTACTACACGGAGACCGGGCGAGCGGGCGGTGCCTACCTGCAGGACATCAATGGGGACAACATCCTCGACTGGGTGCCGGTGCGTGACCCGCGCGTGTTCGAGGAAGGGCGCAACGTCCGCATGGGCGTGAGTGTGACCTTCTGATGCGCGCGAACGGGGGCAAGGGGGGAGCGGTGACGATGAAGCATTGGATCCCGCGCGCGGCCGTGGCGTCGTTGTTCGCGCTCGCCGCCGCCGCGTGCCTGGGCGCTCCCGCGTGGGCGCGCCTGCATCCGGACGATCCCGAAACGCACGACCTGCGGCTGTTCGAGCAGGAGATGAAGCGCCTCGGCCGCCCCGTGGGCGGGGAGACGGCCACGCCGCGCGGCCCGGCCCAGCCGGCGGCCATCCCGGACATCTTCGGACCGGGCGCGGTGCTCAACGTCGGCAATGTGTTCATGAAGGTCACCAACAACGGCATCGACGGCAATCCATTCACGGCCGTCTCGAGCGACCCGTCGTGCCAGTGGCCCGGCGCCTCGTCGGTCGAGTACATGAACTTCATCGGCCTCGCGGTGGGCGCCGTGAACCCGCTCGCCACCGACCCCACGGCGATCCGCCGCGTCAGCTACATCCAGGAGTGGCGTCCCGCCACGCTCGACGCCGAGGACCGCATCTACCGCGCCTACGACGGCATCGTCAACGGCTCGCGGTTCATCAACGAGGACGGCGACAGCGACAATCGCTTCGGGTTCGGCCTCTACGACGAGGACTTCCTCGACGGCCGGGACAACGACGGCGACGGTTCCATCGACGAGGACTACGGGGCCATCGGCCAGCAGATGTTCTCGATGGTCATCCGCGACGACACGCAGCAGGCGATCGCCGCCGGCGGCGCCGAGCGCCACGTGCCGCTCGGCATGGAGGCGCGCAAGACGGCGTGGGCCTATTCGATCCCGGGCTACACCAACTTCAACGTCATCCGTCACGAGCTGTTCAACCGCTCCGGTCACGTACTCGACTCCGTGGTCGTGGGCTTCCGCGTCGACATGGACTGCGGGCCGACCGACATCGGCACGTTCTTCAGCGACGACTTCGACATCAACCAGTACCCGCAGGGCGACTTCCTGATCCAGACGAGCGGCACCGACCTGCGGCTGCAGCCGCCCGGGGACCGCAGCAACCAGGTCTCCGATGTCAGCCCGGACTCGGCGCTGTGCCCGCGCTTCCCGGTCCGGGTGCAGGGCTTCTCGGTCGCGGACGACGACGGCGACGACGGCCGCACGCCCGGCATCGCCCACTTCCTTCTGATCGACCACACCATCGATCCGACGGGCCAGAACGGCCCCTCACGCGTCGGCTGGCGCGCCTTCCGCTCGTTCGTGGGCGGCACGCCCTACACGCAGGGCGGCAACCCGACCATCGACCAGCAGCGCTTCGAGTTCATGACCAGCATCGAGAACGTGGACCCCAAGACGGGATTCATCAACGCGGTGCCCGGCGACCAGCGCGGGGACTACTCCGCGTTCGCCTCGGTGGGGCCGTGGCTCAACGTGCCCGACGGCGGTTCCATCGAGGTGACGGTGGCGATGGGCGTGGCCCCCGGCGAGTACCGTGCGGCGCTCAACTACATCAACGACTACAACGCGGCGCGTGACGGCGCCTACGTCACGCAGGGCGCGGCGCTGCTGGCCGCCTACCCGGTGCTCGACAACGCCCTTTCGGCCCAGGTCGCCTTCTCGGGCGCCTACGAGGTCAAGGACTGGCCGCTGCTGCCCGACCTGCACGGGCGCGAGACGCCGCTGGTCGCCCCGCTCGGGCAGTTCCTCACCGCCCAGGGCTGCGAGACGCGCGAGCTGTCCTCGCGCCTCGTCACCGACCGCCAGTACGAGTGGTTCGACTTCGACTGCGACTACTGCACCGGCGCCTACTCGCTGGCGCGCGGGGGGCTGTTCCACCGCACGTGGCTGGCCGAGGCGCCGCCGCCGAGCCCGACCACCAACATCTCCACCTCCTTCAACTACACCGACAATCCCGCCCGTACGTCGGAGTTGGTTCCCGCCGGGGACGCCATCGTGCGCCTGGCGTGGGACAACGGCTCGGAACTGGTGCCGGACCCCAAGAGCGGCCAGTTCGACTTCCGCGGCTACCGGATCTGGAAGGTCTCCAACTGGAAGCGCCCGGTCGGCGCCGGCGGTCCGGCCGAAGACGACTGGACGCTGCTCGGCGAGTACCGCCTCTTCAACCACCGCGCGCGCAACTACACCGTGAATCCCGACGGCTCGCGCAATTGCCCGGAGCTCTACATCCCGCAGCTCGAAGCCGTGATGCCCGTCTGCCTCGACTCGCTCGACCTCTGGGACCGCCAGAGCGGCCGCATCCTGCGTCCCGACAGCACCGTCCAGTGCGTGGGCTGGCCCGATTGCGTCGAGTTCGAGGGTGACCGCCTCGGCGCCGTCGGGGTGCGCGAGCGCCGCACCGCCTACCCGGTGGGCCGCTATCGGTTCGACGACCGCGAGGTCAAGAACGGCTTCCTGTACTTCTATTCCGTCACGGCGTTCGATTCGAGCGGCGTCGGCAACAGCCGCAGTGAACTCGGCGGACGCCGCTCCGCGGTCGAGGCCGAGGCCGTGGTGCCGCAGGTCGCGGCCCGGGACCAGTCGGGCGGCGTGTGGGTCGTGCCGAATCCCTATCGGGGCACGGCACTGATCACCGACCGGCCGTCGAGCTGGGACCTCAACCCGAACGCCACCGACCCGACCGGTACGCACATCGACTTCTTCGGCCTGCCGCGCGGCCCGTGGACCATCAAGATCTTCACGGTGTCCGGCGACCTCGTCGCGAACATCAAGTCCACCGACGGTGTCAACGAGTCCGTCCGCGGACCGGTCACCGGCGACGACGGCGTCGTGCGCGACGGCTTCACACGCCAGCAGGACAACCCGGATGACGGCCAGGCCCGCTGGAACCTGATCTCCCGCAACGGCCAGGACGTCGTCAGCGGCATCTATCTGTTCACCGTCGAGTCGGCCAAGGGCACGCAGCGCGGCCGCTTCGTGATCATCCGCTAGCGCCAGATGGCCAGCGAAAGAGGAGGCAACGTGAAGAAGTGGATCGCGGCGGTGGTCCTGGCCGGGTGTGTGCTGCCCGGGGTGGCCCGAGCCGCCAACATCTTCGAGAAGGTGGGCACGTTCGACGGTCAGTTCCTCAAAATCGGCATCGGCGCTCGCGCGGCCGGCATGGGTGGCGCCTTCGTCGCGATGGCCGACGACGCCAGCTCGGTCTACTGGAATGCCGCCGGCATCGCCCGCATCGACGCCGACAAGTCGCAGCTGGCGCTCAACCACGCCACGTGGCCGGCGGACCTGTCGTTCGATCAGGTCACCTACGTCTTCCACGTCAAGCAGATCCCGGGTGCTTTCGCCGTCCACGCGCGCTCGCTCTCGATGGCGCCGCAGGAGGTGACGACGGCGTATCAGCCGAATGGCACCGGGCAGACGTTCGACGCCGGCTACATGACGGCGGGCGTCACCTACGGACGGTCGTTCACCGACAAGTTCAGCGCCGGCGTGACCGCCAACCTGATCCACGAGGGCCTCGCCGACCTCTCGCAGCAGACGTTCTCGTTCGACGTCGGCACGCTGTACGACGTCGGTACGGCCGGCATGCGCATCGGCATGGCCATCACGAACATCGGCTCCGAGGTCAAGTTCATCGAGCGTGGCGCGCGCATCCCGGCCATCTTCCGCGTCGGCACCACGGCGACGCTGCTCTCGAGCGCCGATCAGCAGCTGGTGGGCTCGTTCGAGTTCTCGCACCCGCCGGACAACGCCGAGCGGCTCAACTTCGGCGCCGAGTACACATTCCGCAAGTACCTGTTCCTGCGCGGCGGCTACAACGTCAACTACGATGCCGAGGGCATCGCCGGCGGCATCGGGTTCCACTTCCCGGTCTCCGTGGCCGGCATGGCCGACCTCGACTACGCCTACACCGACATGAAGGACCTCGGCGCGGCGCATCGCTTCTCGCTGCGGTTCCAGTTCTGATGAGCGGAGTCCGATGACCCGGAGCTCCAACGCCCTCACGCTCCCGATCGCGGCGCGCCCCCGGATGGGGGCGCGCCGCATCGTCTTGGGCGCGCTGCTCGCCGCCGTGCTGGCGCCGCCCGGCGCCCATGCCGTGAAGTTCGAGAGCGAGCCGCCCTGGCGCGTCGGGGGCCGCGTCGGGTTCACGCTCGACGCGGTGACGCGGCCGGACTCGGCGGGGCTGATGCTCGACGTGCACCTGCGCATCCCGCCCGCGACCCTCGAGCAACTCACGCGCGACAGCCTCGGCGCCGCACGGCTGCGCGCCATGGTGCGCGTGCGCGGGCGCTTCGGCTCCAAGGCGGCGGAGTCCGAGCGCGACATCGTCATCACGGCCGCCGACACCGCGCGCGGCCAGGGCAAGGTGGTCGTCTTCCGGTTCCCGGCGGCGCCCGGGCCGGCCCAACTGACCGCCCGGCTCGAGGACGCGCTTTCGCACAAGCGTGGCCTCATCTATTCGGGCCGCAGCGCCCGCGAGGCGCTGGAGCTGAGCGGGCGGATCGAGGTGCCCAAGCCGCAGGCCGGCCGGGACATCGGCGGAATCGAGTTCCTGTGGCCCACGCCGGGGGACGCCGTGCCGTTCGAGTTCCTGCGCCGGGGCCGGCCGGTGGTGCCCAATCCCGAGCGCCTCTACGGGCTCTACGCCACCTCGCTGAATGCGGCCGTGGTGGCGCGCGGACGCGCCGGGGAGGCCCGCCCCTGGCGCTACGTGGCGCGCGTGTTCGCGGCCGATGGCACCCCCTTTGCCCAGTTCGAGAGCACCGCGGTCGCCTCCCGCATGCTGGATGCCGACGTGAGGGTGGACCTCTCCGAGGCCCCTGCGGGCGCCTACGACCTCGAGGTCAAGGCCTGGCAGGGCGGCGACGAGGGCGCGCTGCTGCGGCGCGCCCGCTTCTCGGTCGGCTGGCGGCCCTCGACCTGGCTGCGCAACGCGGCCGACATCGCCGACGACGTCCACTTCCTGGTGGACGCCTTCGACGAGGAGCACTTCGCGGTGATGCCGCCCGGGGAGCAGGAGCGTTTCCTGGAGGCGTTCTGGCGGGTCCGTGACCCCGATCCCGAGACCGCCGAGAACGAGCTCGAGGCGACGTTCCACCAGCGGGTCGCGCACGCCAACGAGACATTCACGCGGGCGGGGCTCGAGAAGGGCATGTTCTCCGACATGGGCCGGGTCTACATCCGCTACGGCGAGCCCACCGACGTCCAGAAGCAGGTGCTGCCGGCGGGCGAGGACACGGCGCTCGAGGCGATCCTCGAGATCCGGCGGCGCGAGGACGCCGAGATGGGCTCGGTCCACCAGAAGGGACTGGGCGGCGACATGCGCCCGTTCGAGGTGTGGGTCTACGAGGGCGACATCCCGCAGCCGATCGAGGCGGATCCGCGCGTCGCGGACCGCCGTCTGCACAAGCGGCGGCTCGTCTTCCTGTTCATCGACGAGCACGGGCTCGGCACCTACCGGCTGCGCTTCTCGACCGAGTGACGCCGGCGCGCCCGCCTGCTTGACCCTCCACGGACCCTCGGCAATAGTGCCGAGTGGAGTGCATGGGGACTCGACAGGCAGGCTTTCCCTCGAAGGCGCGGGCCGTCCGGCGCCGGGCCGGAGGTTCCAGGCGATGCGTCTCGGGCTGCTGACCGGCGGCGGCGACTGCCCCGGTCTCAATGCCTTCATCCGCGCGGCGGTCATCCACACCATCCGAACGCACGAGAGCCAGATCGTCGGATTCCGCGACGGCTGGAAGGGGCTCATCGAGGGCGAGGTGAGCGAACTCACGCTGCAGAGCATCGCCGGCATCCTGCCGCGCGGCGGCACCGTGCTCGGCACCTCGCGCGTGGACCCCATCCGGCTGGCGGGCGGCGTCGACAAGGTGAAGGAGGCCTTCCGGCTGTTCGAGCTCGACGGCCTGCTCGTCTGCGGGGGCGACGGCACGCTCTCGGCGGCCTGCTCGGTGGCCGAGGCCGGCGTGCCCATCATCGGCATCCCCAAGACCATCGACGACGACGTCCCCGGCACCGACCACGCCTTCGGCTTCGACACCGCGCTCGGGCACGTCGTGCGCGCCGTGGATGCGCTGCACTCGACCGCCGAGTCCCATGACCGCGTCATCGTGGTCGAGGTGATGGGCCGCACGACCGGCTGGATCGCGGCGAGCGCCGCCATCGCCGGCGGCGCCGACGTGGCGGTGACGCCCGAGGATCCCATGAGCGTGCAGCAGGTGGCCGACGTCATCCGCATGCGCCGGGCCCGCGGCCGCATGTTCAGCCTGGTCGTCGTCGCGGAGGGCGCCCGCTTCCTGCCCGATCCCGACGGCAGCGTGCTGCAGGCGACGAACCGCACGGACGCGTTCGGGCGTCCCCGCTTCGGCGGGGTGGGCGAGGAACTCGCCCGGCTGCTCGAGGCGCGCACCGGCATGGAGACGCGGACGGTGACGCTCGGCTACGTGCAGCGCGGCGGCTCGCCCTCGCCCTTCGACCGCCTGCTCGCCTCGCGCATGGGCCTGCACGCGGTGGACCTCGCCGTGCGCGGGGAGTACGGGCGCATGGTCAGCCTGCAGGGGCTCGAGGTGACCAGTGTGCCGTTGTCGGTCGTCCGCCAGGGTCCGCGGCTCGCGAGCCCCGACCTGCTGGCGGCGGCCCGCGTCTTCTACGGATGAATCCCGGCGGCCGCACGGCCGCCTTGTCCTCTTTCCAAGGAGAACATCATGGCTCTCAAGATCGGCATCAACGGATTCGGCCGCATCGGCCGCCTCGTGGTGCGCGCCGCCAACCCGCGCCGCGCCCCCCGCGATTTAGTCGCCCTCAACCACCACACCGACGCTGCCACGCAGCAGCACCTGCTCAAGTACGACAGCGTGCATGGCGTGTGGGCGGAGTGCCCGAGCAAGCCGCTCGCGGACGGGCAGATCAGCGTCGCCGGCGACGCCATGAAGGTGTTCGCCGAGCGTGACCCGGCCAAGCTGCCGTGGAAGGATCTCGGCGTCGAGGTGGTGATCGAGGCCACCGGCAAGTTCACCGACCGCGACGGCGCCTCCAAGCACCTCGCGGCGGGCGCACGCGCGGTGCTCATCTCGGCGCCTGCGAAGGGCCCCGACCTCACCTTCGTGTTCGGCGTCAACGACGACCAGTTCGACAAGGCCAAGCACCAGGTGGTGAGCATCGGCTCGTGCACCACCAACGCCCTCGCCCCGGTGGCGAAGGTGCTCGACGACACGTTCGGCATCGACCACGGCCTCATGACCACGATCCACGCCTACACGAACG
>CAZMQP010000082.1:0-9431 GCA_964568385.1 uncultured bacterium | reverse complement strand
CTGGAACACCATCTGCACGCGGCCGCGATAGGCCAGCGAGGCGCCGTGGGGCTCCCGGCGCAGCTCGTCCACGCCGTCGAGCAGCAACTCGCCGCCATCGGGCTTCTCGAGCCGCAGGACGATGCGCGCCAGCGTGCTCTTGCCGCTGCCGGACTCGCCCACGAGAGCCACCGCCTCGCCGCGGTTCAGCCGGAAGCCCACGTCCTGGGCCGCCACCACGCGCCGGACCCGGCCACCGAAGCCGGAGGCGCGGAACGTCTTCCCGATTCCCCGCAGCTGGAGCACCGGCGTCGCCGGACCGCTCGACTCGCTCATCAAAGGGCTCTCCACACGAGAAAAACCACTTTGTTCGATTGACGAACATAGTGTAATCTTCGTGTCGAATCTGTCAAGGCGGCTGCTGGTCCCGACTCGGATGTCCGGACGCCTCGTGGCCGGAGAGACCAACCTGAGCGGAGGCGCATATGCTTCGACTGAACATGCTTCGGTGTCCGGTGCGCAAGGGCGCGCTGTGGATCCTGTCCCTCGCGCTGCTGACGGTGGCGCCGGCCACCGGCCGCGCCCAGTTGCTGCCCTACAGCCAGAGCTTCGAGTCCATGTCGCCCGCCGACCTCGGCGCGCTCGCCGCCGACGGCTGGCTCGTGTACGGCAATGTGTTCTCGCCCTCGATGGGCTTCCTCTATGGATACGGCCCCTTCCCCGCGCCCAACAACGTCAACTCGCCGGCGTTCAGCCTGCTCGCCAGCGGCCAGGGCGGCGTGACGCAGGGAAGCAACCAGCTCGTCTCACTGAGCGACTACCAGAACACCGGCGCCCACACCAACGGCAGCTGGATCGAGTCGAACGTGTTCCAGGAGCGCAGCATCAGCGCTTCGGATATCGGCACCTGGTGGACCTTCGAGTTCGACGCCAAGCTCGGCGACATCGGCGGCAGCACCACCGCGCTGGCGTTCATCAAGACGCTGGCACCGCCGACCTACGCGCTCACCAACTTCCTCACCGTGAACACCACGGCGATCCCGGTCACGTGGAACCGCTACGCGATTTCGGTGCCCATCGAGGCCGGCATGGCGGGCCAGATCCTGCAGTTCGGCTTCGCCAACACCGCCAGGAACTACCAGCCCTCGGGCATCTACTACGACAACATCACGTTCAACCAGGCCCGCACGGTGGGCGTGACGCCGGGCGCCGCGGCGCCGCGGCTGGCGCTGAGCGTGCGCGGCAACCCGGCGGTCGGCCCCGCGGCGCAGTCGCTGTCGCTGGCGCTGCCTCGCAGCGGCCGCGCGAGCGTGCGCGTGTACGACCTCTCGGGCGCGCTGGTCACCACGCTGCTCGAGCGCGAGCTCGAGGCCGGCGTGCACCAGGTGGCGTGGCGCGGCGACGACGCCTCGGGCCGCAAGGTCGCCCCGGGCCTCTACCTCGCCGTGCTCGAGTCCGGCTCGGAGCGCGTCACCACCAAGCTCAGCCGCCTGCAGTAGACGCGGCGCATCGCCGCACCCGCGAACGCCCGCCGGCCCGCGCCGGCGGGCGTTCCGTTTCGGGGGCGTGCGCTCAGAGCGCGAGCAGGAGGCGCTCGGGCACGCCGACATCGATGCGCGCGAGCCCCGAGCGGCGCTCGAACAGCGCCCGGCTGGTGGCCGCATCGAGGGCCGTCCCCGGCCGCTCCGACCATGCCCCGTCGGCCCGCGTCAGCCGCACCCACGGCTCCCCGGCGGTGCAGTGGTACACGACCGGCACCTGCCCGAACGTGAACGCGAGCGACTGCGCCGGCACGACCAGCGTGACCGTGCGGCCGTTCGCATCGTGCATGACCTGCGCGCGCGACTCGGCGAGGAACTCCGAGCGGCGCAGCAGCACCGGCTCGAACCGCACCACGCCCTGCTCCACGCGCACGCCGAGCTCGCCGAGGCGCGTGAGGATCTCCTCCTTGACCTGGCCGGTCATGCCCGGCTGGCGGGCGCCCTCGTGCCGGGGCGTGTGCGAATAGGGATCGGTCGGGAACGCGCCGAACTCCGCCGGCGTCTTCTCGAACCCGAGCCCGGCGCGGATGCGGTAGTAGGCGCGCACCAGCGCCGCGGCCGCGGGATCGCCGCCGCGCAGGGCGGGCAGCGCGTGCTCCTGCACCGCCAGCAGCAGCTTGGCGACCATGTGCCAATAGATGCAGCCGATGCCCTCGTAGCCGTACATCGTGCCCGAGCGCCCGGTGAACGAGCGATGGCGGAACACCGACTCGTAGAGAGCCATCACCGCCTCGCGGTCACGCGCCACGCGCGCGCTCCACTCCGGCTGTGCGCCGAGCGCGTCGAGCCGCTCGGCGAGCAGCGGCGCCTGCGACAGGTCGGGATGGAAGCGGCCGCGGCCCGAGGCGTCCATGGCCACGAGCGAGCCGTCGCCCGCCTCGAGCAGGTCGTGCAGCAGCCCGATGGCGCGCACGCGCTCGGCCGGCATGGCGTTCTTGTCGAGGAACGCGGGCAGTTCGCGCTCGGGGTAGAGCATGAAGCTGCGGCGCTCGGGGTCGTGGAGCGCGCTGTCGAACAGCCGCTCGGCCATCGCGGCCGCCTCGGCCGGCGCCATGGCCCCGGCGCTGAGCGCGGCCACCTGGCCCTCGAGCATCAGGTGCAGCGGCTCGAGCGGCAGCGCGTCGGGACGCGGCGCCCCCAGCACGTGATACGCATGGTAGAGGCCGTCGTCGCGGCGGTTGAGCGCCAGGGCATGCTCCGCGTGCACCAGCGCCGCACGGCACAGCGCCTGGAGCTCGGCCGCGGCCACCTCGGTGTCGGGCTTCGCGGACGCCGCGTAGGCGAGCGCCCGGTAGCGGCCGAACGACTCGCCGAGTTCGTCGAGGAGCGCCCTGCGCTCGCGCTCGCCGCGCGGGCCGCTTCCCGGCGCGGGCGCGCGCCGCTCGAGGATGCCGCGCACCTCGGCGGCCCACACGGCCACGTCGGCCGCCAGCGTCACGGGCGCCTCACCGCGCTCCTCGAGCCGGTCGGCGAGGAACCGCAGGTAGCGGCGCAGGTGGGCCAGCGTCACGGTGGAGACGCCATGGCCCGCGAGCGCGTTGTTGGCATCGTTCCACTCGGGCCGCTGCGTGTTCATCCAGATGCCGCCATCCGCGACGAAGTTCGAGAGCCGCGCCAGCGCCGAGACGAGCAGCTTCTCGATCAGGTGCGTGTGCCTCACCGCACCGCCGGCGCCGGCGACCAGGCGGGCGTCGGCGCCGTCCGTGCGCACCCGCTCCTGGATGGCGGCATCGAGCGCCGCGTCGAAGTCCACGGTGGCGTGCGGGTCGGCGAGCATGTCGGCGTAGGGCTTGAGGCGGTAGGGCACGTTCGCGTAGCTGAACACGCGGCGGTCCATGAGCTCGCGCAGCGCCTCGGGCGCGAACGCGTGCAGCGCCTCGAGCAGGCGCAGCAGGTACACGATCTGGTGGTCCCCCCAGTAGCCGATGTACCCCCACGGGTCGTCGGGGTCCACGACCTCCCAGTCGATGCCGTCGCGCGTGATGCGATACGGGTTGAACCCGTCCACCGTGGAGGCGTTGACGAACCGGGCGATCATGCCGGGCAGGTAGGCCGGGAAGCTCATCGCCAGCGCCTCCCAGTTCTGGAACACGTCGCGCCAGTTGCCCTCGTAATAGAGCGCGGGCGAGCCGTCGGCGTTGCGCACGCGGATCGAGAAGCGGTTCCAGGGCCGGCTCGGATCGCCGTGACGGCGCCCGAAGCTGAGCGGCAGGTACTCGAGGCACAGCCGCTCCAGGTCGGGGTCGCCGCTGCGGCGTGCGGCCGCGACCAGCTCGAGCACGTCGGCCTCCTCGGGCAGCGCGGCCAGCATCGCCGCGTGCCGCTCGACCACCGCGCGATTGCGCGTGCGCAGGAAGTCGGCGATGTCCGCCGCCGGCGCGTGGTAGCCGTTCACGAACACGCCGCCACGCATGTTGTTGAACAGCACGTTGGCGAAGTGGTGCGCCGGGCCGGCCTCCTCGGCGCTCACCTGCAGCCCGTCGGCGCTGGCCACCGTGTGGACGAGCGCGACAGTGGCCTCGGACAGCGCCGCCTCGAGTTCGGCCGCGCTGATGCCGCCGCCGCGCAGCCGCTCGCGCAGCGCCGTGATCTCGACCGGGCCGCGCGCGGCATCGGCCACCAGGTGCCAGGCGGCGCTCTCCCCCGCCGCGAGCCGCACGCTGGCGCTGGCCAGATAGTGCCCGCGGCGCCCCGTGCTCAGTGCGACCGGCGTCACCGGTTCGCCGGAGCGGAACGCCCGCAGCGCATCGTCCGAGACCGAGACGACCGCGCGCGCGAGGCCCTGGCACCACACGACGTTGGCGCGCAGTTCCTCGGCCGCCTCGGCCCGGTCGATGATCTTGGAGGTGAGCGAGAAGATCGCCAGGCCCGTCGCCGGGTCGCACTCGTTGCGCTTGTAGGCGTCCACCAGGCTGCTCTGGCGCTGGTAGAGCGCCAGCGAGGCGCCGAACGGCAGCACGTTGCGCAGCCCATCGAGGATGGCGACCGGACCCGCGGCCCCGCCGAGGCGCGTCAGGCGCGCGCTGCGCACGAATCCGAACGGCTCGCATCCGCTCCAGCGGTAGCGGAACGACAGCGCGAGGTCGTGGTTGATCTCCTCGAACACGAGCCGGTTGCCCGCGACGTTCTTGTAGAGATGCCGCTCGATGCGGAACCCCTCGGCGCCGCGAGCCGCGAACGGCTCCCACAGCGGTGCGTCGGGGCCCTCGCCGGCGCGCACCAGCGTGACCGGGCCGGTGACGTGGTGGGCGTCGTAGAGGCGGTCCACGTTGTCGTAGGGGAACAGGCTGCCGTCGGGGTCCACGCGGCCCGCCGTGAGCCCGCCGGTCGAGGTGACGAACATCCACAGGTCGGTGTCGCTCGCCAGGCTCATCAGGAACGGCGGCATGCGGTCCACGTGCCCGATGCGGTAGTAGGTCTCGCCGTCCATCTCGACGAACGCCCCGTCGGGCACGTGCGCCGGCGGCGCGGCCACGGGCGTGCTCATTCGGACACCGCCTGCATCGCCCGCTTGGGCGTGCGGTCGGCGCGATGGAGGCCCCAGTGCTTCTCGACCTCGTTCGGGTGCGGACCGCCCTTCCAGTTCTCGTCGAACGCCTCGAAGAAGAAAAGCGTCGTGCGGCTGTCGCGCGCCCACGCCGTGATCGCCTCGTGGAACACGCGCTGCGAGGCCTCGTCGGCGTCGCCGACCATGAGCACGGCCTGCTCGCCCTGGTCGTGGCGCCGGGTCGCCCAGCCGGTCTCGCCGTAGATCACGTGGTGACCCGGATGCGCCGCACGAATGGAATCGTGGATGGCGACGGTCCAGTCCCGCGCCTCCGCGAGATGCTTGCCGTTCCACAGTGGATGCGCGTGCAGCGTGATGAAATCCACCTCGTCGGCGACCGCGCGGCTCTCGGGTTTGTTCCAGAAGTTGTAGTCGTCCGCCGTCGTCACCGGCTGGCGCACGCCCGCGCGCAGGCGGCGCAGGTCCCGGATCAGCTGCGCGGCCGGGAACCGATGCGCCGACCAGTACACCTGCGTCTCGTTGCCCGCGCTCACCGCCACCACGAGGTCCGGGTGGAGGCGGGCGAGCCGGATCGCCGCGGCCACCTGCTCGCGGTTGGCGCGGCGGTTGGCCGGGAAGCGCTCGATCACGCGGCCCGCCGAGTCCTCGCGCGTCTCGGGCGCGAGCCACACGCCGAGCATGACGCGCAGCGGCAGGCGATGCTCGCGGATGAGCGCCAGCAGTTCGGGCGTGGGGCCGGTCGAGCCGTAGACGCGGATCAGCTGCCAGTGCCGCGCCATGATGCGCAGGTCCTCGAGCAGCTGCTCCCGGCTCGGATCGGGGCCGCCCGGCGCCTGGCCGTCGCGGTGGGGACCGTAGGCGACGGCGTTGCCGATCCAGCGGCCCTCGAGCACCGGCTCGAACGCACGGCGTTCGGCCGGTGCGATGGCGGCGACAGCAGCGCCCGCAACGGCCAGCGAGAGCGCGGCGGCGAACAGCGCCGGCAGCGCCGTGCGCCGGAGGGCGGACCGGACTGCGCGGCCGCGCCGGGTCACTGCAGCAGCACCACGCGGCCCGTCTCCGTGCGCGCACCCGCGGTCAGGCGGACCAGGTAAACGCCCGGCGGCAGGCGCAGACCCGTGTCGTCGAGCCCGTCCCACGCGACCTCGTGCGGACCGGCGGGCAGCGAACCGCTCATGAGCCGCCGCACCTGGCGGCCCGAGACGTCCAGCACCGAGAGTTCGGCGCCCGACTCGCGCGGCAGCGTGAAGCGCAGGGTCGTCGAGCGCGAGAACGGGTTCGGAAGCGCCGGGGCGAGCCGGCCCGGGAGCGTGCCGCCCGCGGGATCGCCCACGCCCAGCACACCGGTCGGCACGAACGTGAACGCGTCCAGCACCACCTCCTGCGCCACCGCGGGCGGCGTGTCGAAACGCCACAGGTTGAGGTGCACGCGCGGCTGCTCGGGGCGCGGGATGTGCGGGCCCGTGTAGGTCCAGGTGTGGATCATGTTGGCCGGCGTCTCGTCGTTGGGGCCGCCGCGCCAGCTGCGGAACTCGACGCGGTCGCTCAGCCAGCGGAACGCGTGGCTCGTCAGCTCGTCGGTGGCGAAGGTGGCGTCGAAGCGGCGGATGTTGCCCGGATAGTCGTAGGGCTGCGCCACGAACTGCCCGATGCCGTTGGCGGGATTGCCCCAGCGGCTGAACTCGACGTCGATCTCGTTGTAGGGGTTCCACCACAGGAACCCGGTGTCGT
Source organism: uncultured bacterium (assembly GCA_964568385.1). Lineage (GTDB taxonomy): Bacteria > Eisenbacteria > RBG-16-71-46 > RBG-16-71-46 > RBG-16-71-46 > CADEFY01. Next base: position 2,672 of record CAZMQP010000082.1, on the reverse strand, counting down.
AGCAGCGTCCGTACTGCCAGATGAACAGCCCGAAGACCACCTTGGGATCGAGCAGGTCGAGCCGGCCCACGGTGGTGAAGATGTAGTCGCCGTAGCCGAGCGGATCCTCGGCGGCCACCTCGGTGCTGTACCACTGGCCGCTCGCGCTCTTGAGCGTCAGGTGCAGGCGGCCGTTGGCGTCCACCCACACGTGATTGGCGAGGTTGCTGAACAGATTGGGGCCCGGACCGTAGTAGCCGGGGCCCTTGACGCGCCACGTGCGGCCGCTGAACTCGAGCGTGCGGCCGCCGCCGAAGTCGTACCACTGGATGGTGTCCAGGCTCGGCGGTCCGAGCAGGTCGAAGGTGGCCTGGTCGAACAGCACCTCGGGCTGGGGATCGGTCGGCCCCTGCAGCACGCCCAGCAGCAGCCGCGCCTTGGTGGCGCCCGTGGGCGCGCCGGCGCTGGTCACGGTGAAGTCGAGCCACTGGTCCACCGGCGAGGCCGCGCTCGCGACCGTGTGCGACTCGTAGCTGATGAGCGCACCGGCGCTGTTGCGCCACTCGATGTTGAGGATCGCCTGCGAGCCGCCGCTGAGCGGCTTGGCCGAGGCGTTCCAGGCGCGCACGCTCGCCACCCAGCGCTGGCCCGGCGTCGTGTCGAGCTGCTGCCAGAAGCCCGCCACGTCCCATGAGCCGCTGTTGGGCCCCAGCACGCGCGCGGCGCGCCGTCCGTGCGAGGGCGCCGTGGAGCTGTAGGTGGGGCCGAACTGGTTCCAGCCGCCGAACGTGGTGCTGGTGCCCGTGAGCTCGAAGCTCGGGTTGGCCAGCAGGCACTGCGCCTCGGCGCGGACGGCGGCGAGGCCGGTCACCAACAGTGCAGCGGTCAGCAGTCGGGGGACTCGTGGCATGGGCTCTCTCTCGCTGGAGGTGGTTGCGGCGGCCTCGCAGGGGAACGGTCCGGCCATCCTCTCATGGACCCGGACCATCGTCGTGTTCATGCAAACGACCCGGCCCCACCCTGCGGCGGGGCCGGGTCGCGCTCATGCTTCGGAGGGCTCACCCGGCGGGCGCGGACGCCCGCGGGCGAGTCGCTCCTCAGTAACGCGTCTTGATCTGACCCCAGGTCGAGCGCTTCACGTCGGTCGGCGTGACCAACTCGAAGAACGCATCGTCATAGAACGGCGCGCCGCCCGGACCGCCCGGCAGGAAGTCGCCGGTGATGATCACGAAGCGCGCGAACGCCGCATCGGCCGGCGCGACGCCGGTGATGGTCTGCAGCGTCCACACGTCACGGGTCGAGGACGCCGTGAACGTGCCGTTGCTGATGAACGGGGTGATGTCGGAGTTGGCGCCGTTGGCCTTGATCCACTCGATGTTGACCGCGGCCACCTGGCCGCCGCCCATGGGATCGTTGCTCGAGTTGAGCATCCACACGCCGCCGTTCCAGGTCTGGCCCGGGACCGCCGGGAACTGCTGGAAGGCGCCGCTGCAGCAGCCGCCGAACAGCTTGAGCGACTGGTTGCCCGCGTGCGGCGTGACCACGGTCGAGTTCACGGTGTAGATGCCGCCGCCGAAGCTGGTCCACGACGCGCCGGCGCCGTAGTACTCGGGCGGGGCGGCCGGCGTGGCCGGGTTCTCGAAGCCCGGGTTGCCGAGCTGGTTGGCGAACGAGGCGGCCGGCAGCGCGAGCGCCAGCACAGCAGCCGCGGCCAGGACGCACGCGCGGATCAGCGGTGCACGATGAAGCTGCGTAGAGTGGGACATTCTCTTCCTCCTCGAATGAGATGTGGAGCACCGTCGGCGTGGAGAATGTGCCGGCGCAAGCCCGGGGGTTCCCGCCGTAATCGCCGTGTTCACTTGGCCTTCTCGACGGGCAGAGAGAAGCATAAGCTATGTTCACCTACCGAACAAAGTGATTTCTTCGCTCTTCCACCGGACGATCGGGGCCTCGAGTCGAATCCGGGATATCGGAACTTCGCTCGATTCTCGAGGATGATTGCGGCGCAGGTCATTAGCACCGCAAGCGAGCGCCAGCCGACGCCCGGGTCGCCCCCGCACCCTGGCGCAGAGGCGACCACGCGGGCCGCTAGTAGGAGCCGTTGATGTACTCGCGCAGGTACTGGATCTCGACTTCCTGCTCGCGCGAGAGGCTCTCGACCAGGTCGCCGATCGAGATCATGCCGCACAGCCGGTCGCCGTCCATGACCGGGACGTGGCGGATGCGGCGCTGCGTCATGACCGCCATGCAGTCGAGTACCGAGTCCTGCGGGCCGATCACGACCAGTTCGCTCGTGAGCACCTTGCGCACCGGGGTCTCGGGCGGAAGCCCCTGCAACGCGACGCGGCGCAGGTAATCGCGCTCGGTGAAGATACCCGCGATGCGCCCGTGGTCGGTGACCAGCAGCGAGCCGACCGCGAACTGCACCATCTTCTGCACCGCCTGGTGCACCGTCGTGTCCGCCGAGATGCGGACGACCAGCTCACCCTTGCGCTCGAGGAGTTCTGCGATCCGAGCCATGGGGGACCTTCCTTTCGTCGCGCGGGCGCGGCGCACCGCACCCGCTGGAGGGGGTGACGGGGGACGAAGGGCGTGAGGCCGAGTGTGGACCCCGAGGGGGGCGAGGGGACGGGGGAAAGTCGAGGGGGGGGGCGGAAAGTAGGTTCTGGCAGGGCCGCAATCCGCGACTGCGG